>BQJF01000001.1 GCA_021604565.1 Minwuia thermotolerans
CGACGGGCTGATCAAGATCGAGATGCATTTCCTGCCCGACGTCTACGTCCAGTGCGACGTCTGCAAGGGCAAGCGCTACAACCGTGAAACGCTGGAGATCAAGTTCAAGAACAAGTCGATTTCCGACGTGCTGGACATGACGGTGGAGGAGGCTCAGGACTTCTTCACCGCCGTGCCGTCCGTGCGGGAGAAGATGGACACCCTGATGCAGGTCGGCCTCGGCTACATCAAGGTCGGGCAGCCTGCCACCACCCTGTCGGGCGGCGAGGCGCAGCGGGTGAAACTGGCCAAGGAACTGGCCAAGCGCGCCACGGGCCGCACGCTCTACATCCTGGACGAGCCGACCACCGGCCTGCATTTCGAGGATGTCCGGAAACTGCTGGAGGTGCTGCACGCGCTGGTCGATTCCGGCAACTCGGTGATCGTGATCGAACACAATCTGGAGGTCATAAAGACCGCCGACTGGGTCGTCGACATCGGACCGGAAGGCGGCGATGGCGGTGGCTATGTCGTCGGCGTCGGCACGCCGGAGGAAGTGGCGACGGTGAAGGAAAGCTACACCGGGCGCTACCTGGCCGACATTCTGGCCCGACGCGGGTCGAAGTCGGGCACACCGAAAAGGCTCGCAAAGCCGAAGGCCAAGGCGAAGACGACCGCGACGCGACGGCGCAAGTCGGCGGCCTGATCGGGGTGGCGGCAACATACTGACCGCCATTCGCACTGCGCAGGTTGCAGCCGCGCCGTTTGACCTTAGACTTCCCGGCGGATTCAGACGGGGAGGATATGGTCCGATGCAGATGGCTCTGACGCAGTTCATTCGGCGCAACGCCCAGATTACACGCAATTCGGTCGCGACAACCTTCGGGGAGCGGTCGCAGGACTGGACCGGGTTCCAGAACCGCATCAGCCGACTGGCCGCAGGGTTGCAGGGCCTGGGAGTCACGCCGGGGGACCGGGTCGCGATCCTGGCCAACAACTCTGATCGCTATCTGGAATACTTCTTCGCCGTGCCGTGGTCGGGTGGTGTCTTCGTGCCGATCAACACGCGACTGGCACCGCCGGAGGTGGAGTACTGGATCAGCGATTCCGGCAGCCAGATCCTGTTCATCGACGACGACTTCCTGCCCTATCTGCCAAAGCTGCGGGGCAAGATGCCGAGCGTGCAGCACATCATCTATGTGGGTGACGGTGCCGCGCCGGAGGGGCTGCTGCACTACGAGACCCTGATTCAGGAAAACGACCCGGCGGAAGACGCGGGCCGCTGTGGTGAGGATCTGGCGGGCTTGTTCTACACCGGCGGCACCACCGGCGTGTCGAAGGGTGTGATGCTGAGCCACCGCAACCTGGTCTCCAACGCCATGCATGTGATCCACGAGATGGATTTCAGCGCCGACATGATGTGGCTCCATGCCGGGCCGATGTTCCATCTGGCGGATGGCACCGCGACCTTCGGCGCAACAGTGCTGGGGGCGGCCCACTGCTTCATCCCGAAGTTCGAACCTGCGGCGGCGCTGGAGGCACTGGAGAAGCACCAGGTCACCAATACCCTGTTCGTGCCCACCATGATGAACATGGTGGTCAATCATCCGGACGTGACGAAGCGCGATATCTCGACCCTGCGGGGGATTCTCTATGGCGCGTCACCGATGCCGGAGGCCGTGGTGCGCAAGGCGATGAAACTGATGCCGAATGTCGGGTTCTATCATGCCTACGGCCAGACCGAATGCTCACCGCTGCTGACCCTGCTGAAGCCACCGTATCATGTCTTCGACGGCCCCGACGCGGGTCTGGCCAAGTCGGTCGGGCGCGCCACCATCGGTGTCGAGCTGATCATCCTGGACGCGGACGGCAACGAGGTACCGCGCGGGGAGGTCGGCGAGATCTGCGCCAAGGGCCCGAACGTCATGCAGGGCTACTGGAACAAGCCGGACCTGACCGCGCAGACCATCCGCGATGGCTGGATCCATACCGGCGACGGCGGCACGATGGACGAGGATGGCTTTGTCTTCGTCGTCGATCGCGTGAAGGACATGATCATCTCCGGCGGCGAGAACGTCTATTCGGCGGAGGTCGAGAACGCGGTCTATCAGCACCCCTCCGTGGTCGAATGCGCCGTCATCGGCGTGCCTGACGAAAAGTGGGGCGAACGGGTTCATGCCATCGTGCGTCTGCAGGAGGGCGAGACGGTGGATGAAGCCGGGATCATCGCCCACTGCCATGCCCTGATCGCCAACTACAAGTGCCCGCGCTCCGTCTCCTTCCGAACCGAGCCGATGCCGCTTTCCGGTGCCGGCAAAATCCTGAAGACGGACCTGCGCAAACCTTACTGGGAAGGCAAGACCAAGCAGGTCAACTGATGTGACCGGACCAATGCGCATCGGCTGCGGCGCCGGGTTCTCCGCTGACCGGCTGGACCCGGCGGTCGATCTCGCGCGCGATGGCGAACTGGATGCGCTGGTCTTCGAGTGCGTGGGGGAGCGTACGCTGGCGTTCGGGCATCGTGATCGCCGCGCCGACCCGGCGAAGGGCTACAACAGCCTGCTGGAAACACGCTTGCGGGCGGTCTGGCCGCTGACAGCGGCCAACGGTTGCCGCATCGTCACCAACATGGGTGCCGCCAACCCGGAGGCCGCGGGACGCGCTGCACTGGGTGTTGCCCGGAATGCGGGGCTGGAGGGGCAGATCGTGGCCCTGGTTCTGGGTGACGACGTGACTGACCGTATCACCCCGGATACGCCCCTGCCCCACTCCGGCTGCACGGTCGGGGACATCGACCGGACCCTGATCGGAGCCAATGCCTATATCGGTGCCGACGCGATCCTGCCTGCGCTGGAGACCGATGCCAGCCTGATCATCGGCGGTCGGCTGGCGGATCCGTCGATGTTCCTGGCACTGCTGCGCCACCGCTTCGGCTGGTCGGCGGATGACTGGGCGCTACTGGGGGCGGGCATCCTGACCGGGCATCTGATGGAGTGCGGGGCTCAGATCACCGGCGGCTATTTCGCCGACCCGGGCCACAAGGACGTCCCTGACCTGGCCTTCGTCGGCTATCCCATCGCCGAGGTCGCGGCAGACGGCAGCGTCACCATCACCAAGCTGCCGCAGGCGGGCGGCATGGTCACCATGGCCACGGTGAAGGAGCAGTTGCTGTACGAAGTGCATGACCCCGCCAGCTATCTTACCCCGGATGTGACCGCCGATTTCAGCGCTGTCCAGATCATCGGTCAGGGAAAGGATCGTGTGGGCCTGTCCGGCGCATCCGGCACCCTGCGCCCGGATAGACTGAAGGTCACTGTCGCCTTCGATGGCGGCCTGCTGGCGGAGGGCGAGATCTCCTACGCCGGGCGTGGCGCGGTCGACCGGGCGCGGTTGGCGGCGGAGATCACCGAAACCCGACTGCGCCGGGTGCATGGTGTGACGGAGGATCTGCGCTGTGACCTGATCGGCGTCCGGTCCCTGCATGCCCATGCGGACTATGGCACCGGCGGCGCGGATACCGATGTACGGTTGCGCGTGGCAGGCCGCTTCCGCGACCGCGAACGGGCGGAGGCGGTGCTGTGGGAGGTCGAGTCACTGCTCTGCGCCGGTCCCGCGGGCGGCGGCGGGTTCAGGGGACGCATCACGCCCTCGATCGTCACCCACGATGCCTTCCTGCCCAGAGCCGACGTGCCGACACGGGTGGAGGTGCTGCGGACATGAGCCGGACAGCCCCTCTGCGCGAGATCGCCCACGCCCGCGCTGGCGACAAGGGCGACACCTCCAACATCTCGCTCTGGGTCAAGGACCCGGCAGACTTCGAAGCCGTGCGATTGCAGATCACCGCCGAAGCCGTGAGACAGCATTTCGGATCGCAGGTCCAGGGCACTGTCACGCGTCATGAAATGCCCCATCTGCATGGGCTGAACTTCATCATGACCAGTGCCCTCGATGGCGGCGTCAACGGTTCCCTGAACCTGGACGGTCACGGCAAGAGCTGGTCGTTCATCCTGCTGGACATGCCGGTCGAACTGGACTGACGGCGGAGCCGTACTTGATACGGGTGGCCAGCTCTTCAGCGGCGGTGCGGCACCATGGTTCCCCGGATCAAGTCCGGGGAAGACGTGGGTTTCGATATCCAGAGACCGGACCAGGGTTCGCCACGCGTTGGCCTCCCCGGCATTGCGCACGAAACACCGGCGACGCACCCGCACTTGATACGGGTGCCCAGGTCTCCAGCGGCACGGAGTTTCGCTCGCTCAGGTCTCCAGATCGTCCACATCCGCCTGACCGGAAATGCGGCGGCGCACATGGCTCCAGCTGACGCCGATACCGAGGATCGTGGCCGCCACCGTCAGGATCAGCCATGTCACCAGGTCCCGGTTCCCTGTGTCCAGCAGCCGCAGGTCGGCCAGCACCCAGAAAAGTGCACCGAACAGCGCCGCCACCAGCAGGATGCCGAACGCGCCGATGGAGCGCCATGTGGCGCGCAGGAAGATGACATAGGCGATGAACAGCACCACCCCGGCCAGCGCCTTGTAGGGCAGGTCCGCGGTCAGATCGCGCAGCACCCAGGAAACGAATTACCAGGGGGTCGGATTATAGGTCGCGAAGACCAGGACCAGTGCGATCACCCAGCGCTTGACGAAATCTCCGAAATCGAAATGCATGGTCGCGCTTACGCCTTCTCGATATTGACAGCCGTATCGTGGAACAGGCCGCCGCCGACCGGCGCGCCCGGATCAGCGCTGGTCAGGACGTTGATGCCGATACCATCGACGAAGGCATCGTTGGGCCAGACGGACTCGACGATGACGATACCCTGCTGAACGCCCTCGAAAGGTTCCACATGCACCCGCGTGGCACCGTTGGCATTGCTCAGGCGCACCAGGTCATCTGCCACCACACCCAGCTTCTCCGCGTCCTTCGGGTTGAGCTTCACGGTCGGGCGGACCTCCCGCTTCTTCGAGCCCGGGGTCTCGGTGAAGGAGGAATTGAGGAAGCTCCGCGCCGGGCTGGTGCCCATGCGGAACGGATAGGCATCCGTCGCCTTGTCCTCCCGCCCCCAGTAGTCCGGGAAGGTCGGCATGCTGTCCGGCGCACCGTTCGGCCCGAAACCATGCGGCGCATTGCCGGACCAGTTGGCCGAGAAGTGGAACTTGCCATCAGCATGGCCGAAGCCATCAAGGTAATGGGCCTCCCGGAATTCCGGCTGCACATCGATCCAGCGGCTGTTCTTCAGGGTCTCGTAGTCGGGCCAGCCGGAATCCTGCAGCGTCCGGTCGATGATCTCCTCCACCGTCATGTCGAAGCCCCGGTGCTCGGCACCCAGACGCTTGGCCAGGTCACAGATCAGGTCATGGTTGGAGCGGCACTCCCCCGGCACGTCGATGGCCTTCGGCCCCAGCAGGATGTGCTGGTGTCCGCCGCCCTGGTAGAGGTCGGTATGTTCCAGGAACATGGTGGCGGGCAGCACGACATCGGCCATCTTCGCCGTGTCGGTCATGAACTGCTCATGCACCACCGTGAACAGGTCCTCGCGCGCAAAGCCCGCGTGCACCTTGGCCAGTTCCGGCGCGACCATCATCGGATTGGTGTTCTGGATGAACAGCGCCTTCACTGGCGGCCCGTCCCCCAGGTCACGCTTGTCGCCCATCAGGATCGGGCCGATACGCGACTGGTCGAGAATGCGGGTGCTGCGCCCGACCGCGTCCAGCCCCTCGATCAGTTCCCGGTTCCAGTGATAGATCGCGCCATTGTTGTGAAACGCACCGCCGCCTTCGTGCTGCCAGGCACCTGTCACGGCGGCAATGCACAGCGCCGCATGCATGTTGACGGCACCGTTGCGCCCGCGCGTGAAACCATAGCCGAGGCGGAAGAATGTCTTTGGCGTGTTGCCGACCAGCGCGGCAAAGGCTTCGATCTCCGCCACTGTCAGGCCGGTGATACCGGCTGCCCATTCCGGCGTCCTGTCCTGCAGGTGCGCCTCCAGCCCCGCCGGATCATCTGTGTATTTCGCCATGTAGTCCCGGTCGGCCAGCCCATCCCTGAACAGGATGTGCATCACCGCACACGCAAGTGCGCCGTCGCTGCCGGGGCGCAGCACCAGTCCCATGTCGGCCTGGTCGATGGTGCCATTGCGGTAGATGTCGATGGCGACGATCTTCGCGCCCCGTTCCTTCCGCGCCTTCATGGCGTGGGTCATGACATTGACCTGGGTGTTCACCGGGTTGGTGCCCCAGATCACGACGCAGTCGGACTTCGCCATCTCGCGCGGGTCCGCACCGGCCAGTTTTCCCGTACCGGTGATGTAGCCCGCAAACGCCATGGTGGTGCAGAACGTGGCGTGCATGCGGCTGTAGCGCTTGGCGTGGCGCAGACGGTTGATGCCGTCCCGCATCACCAGCCCCATGGTTCCGGCATAGTAGTATGGCCAGACCGACTCCGCGCCGAAGTCCCGCTCCGCCGCCTGCAGACCCTCGACGACCACGTTCATGGCCTCGTCCCACGTCGCCTGGCGGAACTGCCCGGATCCCTTGGGGCCGGTTCGGATCATCGGGTGCATCAGCCGGTCAGGATGGTGCACCCGCTCCGCATAGCGCGCGACCTTGGCGCAGATGACACCATCGGTGTAGCTGTTGTCCTTCGCGCCACGGACCCGACCGATCCGCTCCGGCGTCAAAACCTCCACCTCCAGCGCGCAGGTGGACGGACAGTCATGCGGACAGGCCGAGTAGGCCAGTTTCACCGGTGCATTCATCGCTCGGTCTCCTTCCCCGTGGAGCAGCTTCTCGCCATCGTGGCGCAAGCATAGTCAGGAACCGGGTGCGATAGAAGCCATCCTGATGGCTCCCGCCGCCGCAGCGGGCGGGATCAGTCCGGCTTGCGCTGGGCGAACGTGCGCTCCAGCGTCGTGCGCCAGTCCTCCGCCTTCAGCACGTCATCCGGGCGATAGTTCAGCAGACGCAGATAGCGCCGTCGGATCGCATGATCGACCACATCGACATCGAAGATGTTCAGCGCCGCCGTATCCTGCTCATAGGCATACATGGTCGCCAGCCCGCCACCGGTCAGCCAGGACAGGATGGCCCGGTTCGTGCCGCCATGCGCGACGATCAGCATGGTCTTCCAGCCGTCCTGCAACAGGACTTCCTCTATCCCCTTCGTCACCCGGGCGTAGAAGTCGGCATAGGCCTCACCACGCGCGAAACGCGCACCGGGTTTCGCCGCGTGCTCCATGGAATAGACGAATTCGTCGATGGCTTCCGACCGGGTCATCAGGTCGGTGGCACCCGACCTGATCTCCCGCAGGTCCGGGGCGACCTGCAGAACCGGCTCCGCACGTCCGCCCAGCGCGCCTTCTGCCGTCTGGCGCGTCCGCAGCAGACCGGTGCAATAGGCGCGGTCGAAACGGGTCTCGGCCAGCAGTTCCCCCATCATCCGGGCCTGGTCCTGGCCCCGTTCGGTCAACGGAACCAGATCCGGGTCCGCGACGCGCTCCCCCCGGTCGTTGTAGTAGCGCACGTCGCCATGGCGCATCAGATAGACGCGGCGGCGGTTCTCGGCTGGATTGTCCATGTCTCTCGCTCTCCCCCTCGGTTGGTGCATGCCTTCATAGCACTGCCGGAAGCCAATGAAATGACAGGCCGATGCAGGCCAGTTGATCAGGAACCGATCTTCAGCGTGCTCACCAGACCTTCGAGCGCCGCAATGGCGGAAAGCGGCGTCAGGCGTCCGGTCGCGGGGTTCCCTTCCGAGGGAACACCGGCGATCTCCATGCGGAACCTGGTACTGTCCGCCTCCACCTCGATCACATGGGTGTTCCGGCTGACGCCGGGGTCGGCCCAGATCTCGTAGCGCGTGCGGTCCAGTCCGATCCCAGCCAGCGCCAGCGCCACCGAGACATTGACGTTGGCCGGAAACTTCTGCGCCGCATCCCGCACCGCACCCTCATAGAGCTTCAGCGGTTCCTGCAGATCGGTCAGGTCTATGCCCTGTTCCAGCACGTGCGGTGTGTTGATCAGCCCCGCTGGCGGCTTGCGCGTCATCATGGTGACGGAACGCACCTCCCCCTTCGCTGCCGCGCGCACCGCGTCCAGACCCAGGATCGCACCGGTCGGGACGATGATCCGCGCGCCGGTGCTCTCGGCCAGGTCGATCAGGTCCATATGCAGGATCAGTTGCGTCACGGTCAGCGGCACCAGGATCTGCCCCTGCCCCAGCACCCGCTCCGCCAGCGGGCGAAACAGTTCCGGCGGCAGCCCCTCCACCACCACATCCGCACCATCGCAGAGACTGTCGAGCTCGCGGATCGGCGGCTGTGTCCTGAAAGCTGCCATCTTGCGCGATGCTCCCTCGTGGTCCCGCGCGCTGACGGCGTGAAGCGTCAGACGATCCTGCCCGGCATCCAGCCAGCGTGCCAGTGGCAGGCCCACCGCCCCCAGCCCGGCAACAGCGACCTTCAGCGGTTCGGTTGGTAGATTCGGCATGTTCAGGTCTCCCCTTCCCTCAACGACCCGCGACACCGGCCTGCCGCAGCAGCGCTTCCCGACGTCCGCCCTGATGGTGGGCCAGGCAGATCGCGGCGGCCAGCGCATCCGCCGCGTGTTCGTTGGCGATCACCGCACCGGGCAGCAGGGTCTTCACCATCAGGTGGATCTGTTCCTTTGCCGCGTGGCCGGTGCCGACCACCGCCTTCTTGATCGCGTTCGGCGCATATTCGGACACCGGCAGACCGTTCAGCGCCGCCACCAGCAAGGACACCCCGCGCGCCTGCCCCAGCTTCAGGGTGGACACCGGGTTCTTGTTGACGAAGGTCTCCTCCACCGCCGCGATATCGGGCTGCCAGTCGGCGATCACCTGCTGGATGCCGTCATGCAACTGCCGCAGGCGGGTGGCGAGATCATCCTTCGCGTTGGAGGTCACGGCACCGTCAGCGACCCAGCTCAGACGGTTGCCGCGCTGGTCGACGATGCCCCAGCCGGTGGCACGGAGGCCCGGATCGAGGCCGATCAGTCGCGTGGTCTGCACGTGGCACCTCCGGCGCATGCGAATCAGGCAGACCAGAGTGCCACAGTCCCGTGCAGGTTTCACTTTCGTTCCCGGATGCTGATGATACCCTGTCGCGATGCAGCAGGCCGTACCAGAATTCGATTTCCGACTGCGCCCCTACCGCTCACTGGGCCCGCGCGGGTTCCTGATCGTCATGAGCCTGATTGCAGGGATCAGCTTCATCACAGGCCTTTTGTTCATGCTGAAGGGAGCCTGGCCGGTGTTCGGTTTCCTTGGCCTGGACGTGGCCCTGATCTGGTTCGCATTCCGTCAGAACTACCGCGCGGCGCGGGCGGAGGAACGGCTGTTCATTCAGGGCAGTGATCTGGTAGTTTCACGGCACCATGCCAACGGGCGCCAGCAGATCTGGCGCTTTCCTGCCTACTGGGCGCGTTTCGACCTGACGCCCCACCACAGCGGCGATAATGTGCTCAGCGTCGCCAGTCACGGAAATCACCTGGCCATCGGAGGGTTTCTCTCGGCGGAGGAGCGGGTGGAACTGGCCGACGAACTGACTGTTGCGATCCGGGACTGGCGTACCCGTCGACCGGCCTGAGCCTCAGTTCCGGCTTTCCAGTGGCCAGACACCGTCAGCGATGATGCGCAGCGCCAGAACACCATTGATCCGGTCCATGGACCAGAAGCCGCCCCGGCCCCAGACGTCAGGCTCCGCCTGTGCTGCGACATGGCCGAAGTCGGCCTTGGCGACCATGGTCAGGCAGAGCATCCGTTCCCCCTTCGACATGGGGAAATCATTTGCGGCCACCCGCTCGAGAACGCCGTTCGCGGCAATCTGTTCACCGAACGCGAGCCAGTTGGTGAAATCGTCCGGACTGACCTGAAAGAAACGTTCGATGGCCGTGGTTGCGGCGCAGGCTGCCGTGTACAGGGCCTTGCTGTCTTCGTGAATCACGCGCTCCGCCCCTGGGCATGGAAGATGAACCCGAGCAGGTTCATCAGCACCTGTGCCGCCAGAAACGCCGTGGTGCCGTCCCGGTCATAGTCGGGTGCCACCTCCACCAGATCGATCCCGACCACCTCCCCACGGGAAGCCAGCCCCTGCAGGAACTCCAGGATCTCGTAGTAGAGGAATCCGCCATGGCTCGGCGTGCCGGTACCGGGCGCGATGGAGGGGTCGAAGCCATCGATGTCGATGGTCAGATAGTACCGCACCCCTTCCGGCACCCGCGCCAGCACACCCGCCGGTCCCAGCGCCCGGAACTGGCGCACCGACAGGATGTCGGACCCGGCGGCGCGGGCGGCGGCATAGTCGTCGCGGTTCGACGACGAAACGTTGCGGATGCCGAGCTGGCTGAAACCCGTGACATGCGCCATCTCGGAGGCCCGGCGCAGCGGATTGCCATGGCCATAACGGACGCCATGGCGCTCATCGACGAAGTCCAGATGGGCATCGATATGGATGATGTGGACCGGCGGCTGGTCATCAAAGGCGCGGATGCAGGGGATATGCACCGAATGGTCACCGCCCAGCGTCACCGGCATCGCCCCGGCGGCCAGGATCGCCCGAACCCCCTTTTCGATATTCGCGTGGCTTGCCATTGTGTCGGTGTGGATGATGTCCGCATCACCCACATCGACGATCCGCACCTGATCCACCGGCAGATAGGTCACGTCATCCTCATGATCATAGGCACCGCCATGACCGAAGGAGAACAGGGTCGAAGCCTCCCGGATCGCGCGCGGGCCGAAGCGTGCACCCGCCCGGTACTGCGTGCCCATGTCGAACGGTGCCCCCATCACGGCAACGTCGGCGTCTATGGCGGACCAGTCCGTGCAGACCGGTTGCTTGCCGAAGGTGCAGAGGCCGACAAAGGGCAGGTCGAGCCTGCCGCCATCGTAAGTGTTGCTGCTCATCGTCGTGCCACGCTCCGCCGTTTGCTGTCGATCTGCACCATCCTTGCGTGCCTCGGCCTGCTGCCGCAAGCAGTGAAGGCGCAACCGGGCAGTACGGTCGATGTCGCCATCGTGCTGGCGGTCGATGCCTCAGCCAGTGTCGATGCGCAGGAATATCTGCTGCAGATCGGCGGCATTGCCCATGCCATCAGCCATCCGTCGGTGCTGTCGGTGATCGGCGGTGGCCGGAACAGGGCCATCGCCATCAGTATCGTGACCTGGGCCAGCGTGGGGGAGCAGCATATCCTGCTGCCCTGGACCCGCATCGACGGCCCGGCAGCCGCACAGCGTGTCACGGCGCTTCTGCTGGATTCACCACGGCAGAAGTTCGCGCGCGGCGGCACCGCCATCGGCGCGGCACTGAGCTATTCGCTGCTGCTGTTCGATCGGCTGCCCTGGCCGACGGAGCGACGGGTGATCGATGTCTCAGGTGATGGCCGGAATTCCAAGCCGCCGCTGATCCGCAGCCTGAGACCGGAGATCGCGCGCCGTGAGGTGGTCATCAACGGCCTGCCGGTCACCGACAACGACAGCGGTCTCGCGCGCTATTACCGCGACATCGTCATCTCGGGCTACGGGGCCTTCTCCGTCCCCACCTACAGCTTCGAGACCTTTCCCGATGCCTTCCGGATCAAGCTGATGCGGGAGATCAGGGGCGGAGCCATGGTATCGATGCAACGCTGACTTCGCCGCTTCGGCCCTTGCCCAAGCGAACCTGAACGCCTATCAAGGGCGCATGTTGCAGTGCAGCATGAAAAATTCATCCGCTGCCCGCCCGAAGGCACCTCTGATCCCTGCCCCACGGCCACAATGATATCACCTGACGCGACCCGCTCTTGCGGGCCATGCCTGCTGGAGACGCCCCGTGAAAACCGACCTGATGTCGCGCCTGCGCAATGAATGGATTGGCAACCTGCGCGGTGATGTCCTTGCCGGCCTCGTCGTGGCTCTGGCCCTGATACCGGAAGCCATTGCCTTCTCCATCATCGCCGGTGTCGATCCGAAGGTCGGGCTGTTCGCGTCATTCTCCATCGCCGTGATCACGGCGATTGCGGGCGGCCGCCCCGGCATGATCTCCGCCGCGACGGCGGCCACGGCGGTGCTGATGATCACCTTGGTGAAGGAACATGGGCTGCAGTACCTGCTGGCCGCGACGGTACTGGCGGGACTGATGCAGATCGCGGCGGGGGCGCTCAGGCTCGGCACCGTCATGCGGTTCGTGTCCAAGTCGGTGATGACCGGCTTCGTCAATGCCCTCGCCATCCTGATCTTCATGGCGCAGTTGCCGGAGCTGATCGGTGTGCCCTGGATGACCTATGTCATGGTCGCCGCGGGACTGGCCATCATCTACCTGCTGCCGCGCCTGACGCGGGCCATCCCCTCCCCGCTTGTCTGCATCGTTGCCCTGACCGCCGTGACGCTGACCTTCGACATGGACCTGCGCACCGTCGGTGACATCGGCGAACTGCCGTCCACCCTGCCGGTCTTCCTGCTGCCCGACATTCCGCTGACCCTGGAAACCCTGCTGATCATCCTGCCCTATTCGGCAGCGGTGGCGACCGTCGGCCTGCTGGAGTCGCTGATGACCGCCTCCATCGTCGATGAACTGACCGACACCAGCAGCGACCGCAACCGCGAATGCGTCGGCCAGGGCCTGGCCAATACTGCCACAGGCTTCATCGGCGGCATGGCCGGCTGCGCCATGATCGGCCAGTCGATCATCAACGTGAAATCCGGTGGCCGGGGCCGCCTGTCCTGCCTCTGTGCCGGTGTCTTCCTGCTGATCCTGGTGGTGGTGCTGGGCGACTGGGTCAGCATCATTCCCATGGCGGCGCTGGTCGCGATCATGATCATGGTCTCCATCGGCACCTTCAGCTGGACCTCGCTGAGGAACCTGCGGGAGCATCCGGGATCCTCCTCCATCGTCATGCTGGCGACCGTCATCACCGTGGTCTTCACCCACAATCTGGCCATCGGCGTGCTGATCGGCGTGCTGCTGTCCGGCATCTTCTTCGCCTGGAAGATCGCGCAGATCTTCCGCGTCACCTCCACGCTCTCCGAGGATGAGACCCACCGGACCTATCTGGTGCAGGGACAGCTGTTCTTCGCCTCCGTCGATGACTTCAGCGCATCCTTCGATTTCAAGGAGGCGCTGGACAGCGTCACCATTGACGTCAGCCGCGCCCACATCTGGGACATCTCGGCTGTTGCCGCGCTGGACATGGCGGTGCTGAAGTTCCGGCGCGAAGGGGCGGAGACAGACCTCATCGGCCTCAACCGGGCCAGCGAGACCATCGTCGACCGGCTGGGCATCCACGACAAGCCTGACGCCCTCGACCGCCTGATGGGGCACTGACGCCGGGTCAGCCCGCCTCCGGTTCGGCAGCAGGTTCGGCATCATCTGCCGTCTGCCGGTCCACCACGACGCAGGCCACCATGTCGCCCGTGACATTGACCACCGTGCGGCACATGTCGAGCAACCGGTCGACGCCGAGGATGATCGCCACTCCGGCGGCAGGGATGCCGACGCTGGAGAGGATGGTGGCCAGGATGACAACCCCTACCCCAGGCGTGCCCGGCGAACCGATGGCCGCGCCGGTGGCCATGACGACGACGAGGACAATGCCCCCGATCCCCAGGTCGATGCCGAAGATCTGCGCCAGGAAGATCGTCGCGACACCCTGATAGAGCGCCGTGCCCGCCATGTTGATCGTGGTGCCCAGCGGCACGACGAAGCGGGCAACCTCGCTGCGCACCTTCAGGCGGTTCTCCACCGTGGTCAGGGTGAGTGGCATCACGGCGGCGGAACTGGAGGTGGAGAAGGCCAGCAGCATGACATCCCGGATATCGCGCAGAAAGCCGACGGGGCCACGCCGCGTCTGCAGCCAGACCACCAGCAGATAGAGGCACAGCAACAGGAACAGTCCCAGCAGCACGGTCACCACATACATCCCCGTGCCCAGCAGTGCCGACAGTCCGATGCGCGACGTGATGTTGGCCAGCAGCCCGAAGACGGCCAGCGGCGCGAACCGCAGTACCCAGCTCACGATCACCATGCAGACCGCCTGCACGGAGGCGAGCAGTTCCAGCAGCGGCAAGCGTTGTTCCTGCGGTGTCATCACCAGGGCGATGCCGAGGATCGCGGAGGCGATGACGATCTGCAGCATGTTGCCGCTGACAAAGGTGCTGAGCGGATCCGTGGGGAACAGGCCGACGATCATGTCGGGTATCTGATCGACCCGGGGTGGGGCCGGACTTGCGGTCGTGGCGACATTGCCTGCCGTCGCCAGCGCCTCCCCCACCGCGCTGCGGTCAACGAAGCTGCCCGGCTCGATCAGCAGCGCGACGGCGACACCGATGGCCACCGCGCACAGGGTGGTCAGGATGAAGAAGCCGACCGCCCGACCGCCGATGCGGCCCAGACTGGACCCGCCACCGCCCGCCGAAATGCCACGAATGACCGAGGCCACCACCAGCGGCACGACAACGAACTGGATCGCCAGCAGAAACAGCCGCCCCGGCAGCGCCACCCAGTTGCCGACCAGCGACGAGATATCCGCCGAAACCAGTTCCGCCGTCGGCCCGATCAGCGTCCCGAAGCCGACACCGAGAAACATCGCCACCAGCACCTGCAGCCACAGCCGCTCCCGGATCAGCGAGAACAGGTGCCGCCGCAGGCCCGGCAAGGAGCGGGTGGGGGTCTCGGTGGTCGGGACGGGATCGGTTTCGCTGGTCATGGCATTTCCTTTAGCTTGGCAACTCCAAAGACTCGCACGCTCTGCTGGAAAAAATCATGACCGAAATCAAAAATTTGAAGCTCTAGGATATCCAGCACCAATCTATCAACACGCTGGTAAACCGCTGCATATTTTGACGATTGTTCAACGACATCAAACTCGCAGAGCGCAACTTGACTGACACCGGACGGAAAGCCGATACTCGATTCGAGAACTCATAGCCGCCAACCTAGCATAAGAAAAAAGTAAATGACTAACATTAAAAAAATGGCATTTTTTGCGTACACTTCGCGAGATCAAGAACTTTCAATAAGAATAATGAACGGTATTCGTCGCGCCAATGCAGTTACAAGCTCTCCTGTTTACTACGAGCCTTGGGAATACAACGAAATATCTGGAACACAGTTAATTTCTCCTATAATTTCAAAAATTGAAGAATCTGCATACATAGTTGCTGATATAACTTATATCAACAACAACGTCATCTATGAAATAGGTTATGCCATTGGAAAAAATAAGAAAGTTTTTCTTATAAGAAATGCAGAAATCGAAGGTGATTCCGAATTAACGACAAAAATTGGCATTTTCGATACGATAGGATATGTAAAATACTCTGGCCCAGAAGATTTGCGAAATATTTTGCTAAGCCATGTTGACGAATCTCCCTTGCCATTCGATTTATCTTTAGACAGAAGAGCGCCCGTCTATATTTTTCCAAGCATGTTGAAAGAAGAGGCCTCACAGAATTTGATAGCTCGAATTAAGAAGGCACGATTTAGGTACAGATCATTTTCTACAATTGAAGATATTCGCCTATCAGCAACAGATGCCATTAATCAGGTTGCAAGGTCTGCTGGAATAATTGCCATGTACGATCAAGACAACAGTATTCAAGGCGCCCGTTCAATGTTTATTTCGGGGCTTGCGGACGGAATGGAAAAGCCACTGCTCCTTCTTTCGTCGTATGACACAATAATGCCATTAGATGTACGCGATATTACTAGATTGTTTAGACACCCTGATGATATATCAGATTTTGTTGCTGATTTTTGCCCTCTTATTAATTCAAAATTGCAAGAAACATTAGTCGTTACCTCGTCTGACAGCAACTTACTTTCTAGGATTTCTGTAGGAGATCCAACTGCAGAAAATGAAATGACTACTATTGATAACTACTATTTAGAGACCGATCAGTTTCTTCGCGCGATGCGCGGAGAAGTAAATTTGGTAGTGGGGCGAAAAGGATCTGGAAAAACTGCCCTTTTTATAAGCCTTCGTAACGCCACGAGATCTGACAAACGAAATATTGTAGTTGACCTCAAACCTGAGAGCTATCAATTATTGAAGCTAAAGGAAAAGATACTCTCATATTTGACTGAAGGATCACAGCAATACTTAATTACGGCATTCTGGGAATATTTAATACTACTGGAAGTGGCGTATAAACTTCTTGAAAAAGACAAAAGAATTTATAGACAAAATCACAATATAACAGAATTATACCAAAACCTGGAAGAAATATACCAGACCGAAGAAAGTGTTTCTGAAGGAGATTTCTCCGAGAGGCTCATGAATCTCTCTGAATCAGTCACAGGATTTTACAAAAATAAGTTCGGCGCCTCTGAACACACAACGATTACAACGCAAGATCTTACAGAAATACTATACCGACATGATATCAAAAATTTGAAAATACTCGTCAGCAAATATCTGAACTTCAAAGGAAATGTACTTGTTTTATTTGATAACATTGACAAGAGCTGGTCTACTCTAGGTGTAGATCGCGCTGACGCAACAACACTGCGCTGTCTAATCGATGCAAGTCGCAAAGTTGAGCGCGATATGCAACGACAAGGGCATGTATTTCGGTGCGTCGTGTTTGTACGAAACGATGTGTATCAACATTTGATGGCCAATTCTGCTGATTATGGCAAAGAAATGCGAGCCGCACTTGATTGGAGTGATCCAGATTTGTTGAGAGAAATGCTGTTTTTGGGGCTGCTCTCAAATTTGGACTCCGAAGACAGGGAAAAGACTTTTGAGGAAATTTGGTCTTTGATTGCCTCATCGCATGTTCTTGGCGAAGAAAGTTCAAGTTTCATTATCGACAGATCGCTCATGAGGCCTCGGAATGTGCTGAAATTATTTAGCCACGCTCGAGCATTCGCGGTGAATTTTCGAAAAAATGTGATAGAAGAAGAAGATTTTGTCAAAGGATACAGAACTTACTCACAGGATCTCCTCACGGAGCTCGACCGTGAAATTAGCGACGTTCATCCAGAAGCTAGGAATTTGCTATATTATTTTGTCGGAAGCGAGCCGCGCATTGACCACGACAAATTATTTTCTTTCTTTTCAGAGGCTGAAATAGACGTCGATTGCTGGGATAGCATCAGAGATTTTCTGTTGTATCATGGTGTATTGGGAATAAATGTAGAGCAAAATGACTTTTATATTTTTGATTTCGGATATGATCTCAGACAAATTGAGATTCGTCTTAAACGTGCCGGAAATAGAGCTCTGTTTGTCATCAATCCAGCCTTCGTTGCTGCATTGGGAATTCGAGACAGTTTGCTTGAACAATATGATTGAGAAGCATGCGGCCGATCTCTAAAGCACCACCCGCAACACCAGCGCCACGACCCCCAGCGTTGCGACGCCCGCGATCCAGTAGGCGATGAACCAGAGCCAGCGCTTTCCCCGGGTGCTCTCCACCATCAGTGGTAGCCGTCGCCGACCCGGACCTTGCCGCGGAACACCCAGTAGGCATAGGCGGTATAGGCGAGGATGATGGGGATCAGGATCAGGGTGCCAACCAGGGCAAAGCCGAGGCTTTCATCCGGGGCGGCGGCTTCGGCGATGGTCAGGCCCGGGGGGACCATCATCGGATAGAAGCTGATGCCGATACCGATGAAGCTGAGCACGAACATGCCCAGCGCCGCGAGGAACGGCTGCAGGTCATACTGCCGACGCAAGCCGCTGTAGAGCAGCCATGTGGTGCCCATCAGCAGCACCGGCACGGCGAAGGTGTAGAGGCTGCCCGGCAGGTTGAACCAGCGCTGGAAATAGACCGGGTCCTGGAAGGGTGTCAGCAGGCTGACGGCACCGATGAAGGCAAGTGTCACAATACCGAGCCGGAAGGCATAGCCGCGCATCCGGGACTGCAGCGGCCCCTCCGTCTTCAGCACCAGCCAGGTCGCGCCCAGCAGGGCATATCCGGCCACCAGCGCCACGCCGGTCAGCACGGAGAACGGCGTCAGCCAGTCCCACCAGCCCCCGGCATAGGCCCGGCCCTGGACCTCGATGCCCTGCACCAGCGCACCAAGGGCAATGCCCTGGCACAGGGCGGCAAGCGTCGAGCCACCAAAGAAGGCTGCGTCCCAGACACCTTTCCAGCGCTCGGTCCGCCAGCGGAACTCGAACGCCACGCCCCGGAAGACCAGCGCCAGCAGCATCAGCGTGATCGGCATGTAGAGCGCGGGCATGACCACGGCATAGGCCAGCGGGAAAACGGCGAACAGGCCGCCACCGCCCAGCACCAGCCAGGTCTCGTTGCCGTCCCAGACCGGCGCCACGGCATTCATCATGACATCACGGTCATCGCGGGAACGCCCGGTCGGAAACAGGATGCCGATCCCCAGGTCGAAACCGTCCAGCACCACATAGGTCAGCACCGCGAAGGCGATCAGACCGGCCCAGACAAAGGCGAGATCAAACGGCATGGTGTGCCTCCCCATCCTTGTGCGGCCGTGAAACCGGACCGGCGGCGCGCAGCGGTCCATCGTCGTCGTCGGGCATGGCGGTCAGCGCGGAGCGGTTCATCAGCCGCAGGATGTAGAAGACGCCCGCACCGAATACGAAGAAGTAGACGATGATGAACATCAGCAGCGATGTTGCCACTGCCGGGGCCGCGACGGGTGCCAGTGAATCCGAGGTCCGCAGCAATCCATAAACCGTGAAGGGTTGTCGCCCGACCTCCGTCGTCACCCATCCGGCAAGCACCGCAATGAAGCCGCTGGGCCCCATCAGCAGGGCAGCGCGATGTAGCCATGGCGCATCATACAGACGCCCGCGCAGGCGCTGGAACAGGCTGAACATCCCCACCCCCAGCATGGCGAAACCGAGACCAACCATGATCCGGAAACTCCAGAAGACGATCGCCACCGGCGGCTCGTCCGCGTCGGGTACGGAATCAAGGCCATCCAGCGGGGCGTTCCAGTCGTGCTTCAGGATCAGGCTGGAAAGCTTCGGCACCTCGATGGCGTAGTCGATCCGCTTCTCCGCCGCGTTCGGCCAGCCGAAGAGGATCAGCGGTGCGCCATCCGGGTAACTGTCGTAATGCCCCTCCATCGCCATCACCTTCACCGGCTGATGCTCCAGCGTGTTCAGCCCATGCAGGTCTCCGGCAAATATCTGGACCGGTGTCACCAGTGCCGCCATCCACATGGCCATGGAGAACATGCGGCGGGCTGTCCTGTCGCCGCGATCCCGCAGCAGGTGCAGCGCACCTACTCCGCCAACGACAAAGGCCGTGGTCAGATAGGCGGCCAGGACCATGTGCAGCAGGCGATAGGGAAACGACGGATTGAAGACGATCGCCAACCAGTCGACGGGAACGAACTGCCCCGCATCATTGATGGCGAACCCGGCAGGCGTCTGCATCCAGCTGTTGACGCTGAGAATCCAGGTCGCGGAGATCAGCGTGCCGAAGGCGACCATGGCGGTGGCGAACATGTGCAGCCGGTCGCCCACCTTCTCCCGACCGAAGAGCATGATGCCGAGGAACCCGGCCTCCAGAAAGAACGCCGACAGCACCTCGTAGGCCATCAGGGGGCCGATCACGGGACCGGCCAGATCGGAGAAGACCGACCAGTTGGTACCGAACTGGTAGGACATGACGATGCCGGAGACGACCCCCATGCCGAAGGTGACGGCAAAGATCTTCTTCCAGTAGTCGAACAGCGCCAGATAGGTCGCATCGCGGCTGCGTAGCCAGAGCCCGTTCAGGACCGCGAGGAAACTCGCCAGCCCGATGGAGAAGGCCGGAAACACGATGTGGAAGGAGACCGTGAACGCAAACTGCGCCCGGGCAAGGGTCTCGGCGGACAGATGTTCCATTGCTCAGCACTCCTGCACGGGACAGGGCCATCTGCATTGATGCAGGTATGCTGGCTATCAGACCGGGCAACAGCAGGACCATCGGACATGGGCGCACACCAGCACGCATCATTGTCGCACTGGTCTGTCCCGCTATTCCTCGACGGTGAAGCTGAAGCGGCGTTCGCCCTTGCGGTCCCAGCTATCGTTCACGCGGATCAGGATCTCGTGCTCCCCCGCCGGCAGGTCGGCATTGCTGGCCATGATCTCGCCGTCCTTCACCTCGGCACGTTCGAGAATCCGGTCCGTGATGTCGAAGGAGAAGATGGAACCGACATAGCGGATCTCCAGGCTAGACATGTCCAGCGAAGCGCCAAGACCGGGGCGCATCCGGACGTGAATGTCCACCGGGGCCCTGAAATGCGTTGTTGCATTGGGTTGCAGCAGTTCGATGACAGGCGCTTCCGCGACGGCGGCACGCGGCGCGGCTTCCAGCGTCGAGCCAGGCAAGGAGCCGTCACTGATCGCCAGAATCTCGCTGCGGCTGATCAGTTCGAAGGCGCTGGCCGAAAAGGGTACGGACAGGGCCATGACGGCTCCTGCGATCGCGGAAATCGGTCTCATGACGGAATCCTCCTCTGAATGTTGCGACCGGATTCAGCCCCCGGCAGGGGCATGGCGAAAGGACAGTTCGGTCTGCAGCGGCCGACGCAGACGCCGGTCTGCCACCAGGTCGTCCAGCCGCGCAGAGGTGAAGTGGTTCTTGCCCTTGTCGGCGATGAACATGTCCCGGGGCGCAGGCAGTCCGGTGCGCGCGGCAAGTTGCACATCGCGGCATGCAGGCAGTCCGGATCGCACGTCCGCCGCAACATCCAGACTGTCACTGTCGGAGGTCGCGGGGTCTGCGCAGGGCATGAAGCTGAAGATCACCTGATCGGTGCCCGCCGCCCCAGCGAACTCGAACGGTCCGATATCGTGCACCTGTCCCGCTGCGGCCGGCCAGTCACCAAGCGGCACCAGTCTGCCGTCCGGTGTCCGGTTCGACAGGCGGTGTATTCCCGGCAGGTTCGCGGTGGTGCGCAGGACGATCCGGTCCTGTCCTGTGAACGTGATCTCGTCCGGGGAGACCTGACGCAGTCTTGCGCCGCCATCGTCAAGATAGGTTGCCACGACCAGGGTGGCGGAGACAGGCTCCGGTTCAGGCGCAGACACCAGTGTCTCACCATCGGTTTCCGCAGGAACACAATCCATGGTCGCATTGATCGCGGCGGGTGAAGCGGAACCAGAATCACTCGTGACCTTGTCTACACCGGCGGCGGCAACCTCCGCGCCTGTATCGAGGGTTCCGACCAGCAGATCGAAGATCTTCTCCGCCGCGAACCCGAGTATCGGTGCAGCCAGCGAGGAGAGAAAGCGTGACTCGATCTCATCCGGCTGCACAACCGCAGCGCGCGGGCAGGGTGTGACGCCGGCCGCGGAAGCGGTATGCACCGGCCCCTGCTCGGTTTCATCCCCCTGGCAAGCGCCCAGACCGATCATGGCCAGCGCGAGCATGGAAACACACAATGGCTTCATCGCATTTGGTCCCTGTCCCCCTGTACGACACGTCATTGTTGCTGTCGTCACGTGACAACGCAACGCCAAAGGGGCACAATTCAGCAATTGATCGGTCGGGGTCGGAGAACGCATACTCCCCTGATGGTTGTGCGTTGATCGGGATCGCGACCGGTCCGTCAATTGGGAACTGCGGGTATGAATGCCAGTCGCAATAGCTTCGGAGCCTGTCTGTCCGCGCTCGTCGCGGTGCCGGTTCTGTTCCTGACCGCAACCTCGGCGGCGCAGGCCGGCGATTGTCCCGACGCCGATACCGCCGCACAGGCATTCGCGCGGGGCGATCTGCAATCCCTGAGACAGATGTCCAGAACAGCGACCATTGCACCATGCCCCCCGGGGTTCCGGAACTGGATACGGGTGGCGCTGGCGCGGGTCGCGACCGCGGGCATTGTCAGCAGCCCGCCTGCCGATATTCACATGGCCGCGACACCGCCCGAACTGGCCGCGCTGCAACTCGACGTGCCACCGCCCCTGGTGCTGGAGGCACTGGGCGACGGCTACCGTGCGGCAGGCCACTATGCGGCTGCGGCCATGGCCTATCAGCGCGCGATGACGTTGCTCGCTGACACCGGCCAGAGCTGGCAGGACTTCGACCCCGGTCCCGGCTTCGTGCGCATGATCCATCAGAAGATGGAGGAAGCGCGCCTGCTCTCTCCCACCCATGTGCCTGTCGACCTCGACCCTGCCACGCAGCGGAAGGGCGGCTATGCGCTTGGCTCCGTCCGTGGGTTCAACCCGACGGTCCGGCGGGAGCCGATCGCGTTCGAGACCGACTCGACGGAATTGACGGACGACGGGGAGAAGACCGTATCGCAACTGGTCGAGCGGCTGCTGAACGAGAATCCGGATATCGTCACCGTTGTCGGACACGCGGACGAGCGCGGCGATGACAGCTACAACGAGGCACTTTCGGAACGCAGGGCTGCGGCAATCGCCGAGAAGATCCGGCACGCCGGATTTCCCGGCCATGTCACGGCCATTGGACGTGGAGAGAGCCAGCCCTTTCCGATCGACGGCCGGAATGTGCTGCCGCTGGAGGATCAGTGGCGGCTTGATCGACGGGTGGAGATCTGCGTCGGCATGGCCACGGCCACATGCGGCGGCTGATACTCGTACCCCTCACCCTGCTGGGCTTGCTGATTTCCGCTCCGGGTCAGGCGGAACTGCGCGCGCTTTTGGTGGCGGTCGAACTGGACGCACCGGGTGCGGAACGTGACGCGGCAGAACTCGCCGACGCCCTGAGGCATGTTCACGGCAGCGACATCACTGTCCTGACCGGCCCGGACGCGCGGCCCGAGACCGTGCGCCGGGAACTTGCAATGCTGCAGTCCCGTGCAGCGGCGGGCGATCTGATCTTCTTTTCCTTTGCAGGCGCGGGCGGCCAGCAGCCGGAACGGGAACTTGGCAGCGAGACCGACCAGTTGGACGAGGTCTTGCGGCTGAGCGACGGCGACCTCGCGAATGGCATTCGCGACGGCGAACTGGCGCTGTGGGCCACCGACATCGCGGCAAGGGGCGCACTGGCGATGCTGTTGCTGGATACGGGCCACGTCGATGCGCCACGTCGACCGGTCAGCCGTGCCGGTGGCGCACCGCATTCAAGGGGCCTTCCGGTACAGTCGGTGCGGCGATGGCCCGAATCGCCAGCCGGATTCGCGGCACTGGCGGGAATCTATCGTGCATCGTCGCTGGCGGGTCTGGAACAGATGCCCCCCCGCACCATGATCCTGCAGGCGACGGCGAAGCCGGATCACGCCGCACCGACATTCGCGCTGGCGGGCGACGTCCACAATGCGACCCCGACAACGCGCGGGGCGCTCAGTCATGCCTTCGCGCAGGCAATCCGGGGCGCGGCGGATCGCGATGGTGATGCGCGCATCACCGCCGATGAACTGGACCGGCACATCCGCGCGACGATGCGCCAGGTCACGGATGGAGCGGCCCTGCCAGGTATCCACTATCGTTTCGCACCACGATCAACCCTCTTCTTCGGCAGGGGCAGTGCAGGTGGCGACCGTATCGCCCGCCCGATCCCGTTGAACCGGACCGTCACGGTCGAGCCGAAGCGGCGGCATGCCTTCTCGGCAAGAGGTGATCTGGTTGCCGAGCAGGCCACGCCCGAAATGGTGGGCCAGATCACGGAGAGCCGCCTGGCACTCGACCGCCTGCATCTGCTGGCCCGACGCAGTCCGCTGGACGCCGAAACCATGCCTGATCGCGGTCTCTGGGCCTTTGGACAGCGCTTCTCGATCCGGATCGGCGATCCGGAACTGCCGCACCATCTGATCGCCAACATCACCGGCCATGGAACCGTGCAGATGCTTTATCCGGAAGTGAGCGGTCAGTCCGACCGGCTGGGAGGTTTGCTGAACGACCTGGCAATCCTGGGACCGTTCGGAACCGACAGCGTGGTGATCATCGCGACAGCGGAACCGGCACAGGACCTCTATCAGACCTTCAGGGACTGGGACGGGCGACCCTTTGCCCCTGACATGGCGGCGGCTGTCAGCGGAATGCTGGACCGACGCGACTACCGGGTGGCAGTCCTGCCAATCGTCTCGGCCGCCGGCGGGGGAGCAAGCCAATGAACAGACCGGAAACCGCTCTGCCGTCGCGATGGGCCCTGGGCGCTGGCCTGCTCGTCAGTTGTCTTGCCATGCTGGCTGCGCCGCCCATCAGCGCCGAGGAACCGCCCGAACCGGTCGCACGCATCATCGGCGGGCACGAGGTCCAGTCGGGCGCACGGCCCTGGCAGGTGCTGCTGAACATCAACCGTTCCGGCCTTCGCTATACCTGCGGCGCCACCATCATCTCCGCCGACTGGGTCCTGACCGCGGCCCATTGCACCCATGCCGTGGCCGACAGGCCGAACAGTATCCGTGTCCTCGCCGGTACGACGCAACTGGAGCAGGGCCAGGGCGTCATCGTCGGCGTCAGAGAGATACACGTTCATCCGGACTACGACGGATCCGCCATCAATCACCCGCATGACGTATCCCTGCTGCGGCTGGCCGAACCACTGCCCTTCGTGCCGGTGCGGCTGATGGCACCTGCCGACGAACAGATGCTGGGCGCGCAGGGCACACCGGGTCTCGTGATCGGGTTCGGGGCCGTCGAGGAAGGCGGCAGCGCGTCGGGGAAGCTGCTGGAAACCAGCGTGCCGCTGCAGGGCTATGACAAGTGCAAACAGGTCTATGGCAGCTATCTCGGTCCCGGCATGATCTGCGCCGGACTGGACGAAGGCGGACGCGACACTTGCCAGGGCGACAGCGGCGGGCCGTTGCTGGTGCGCGACGGGAACGGTGATTTCGTGCAGTTGGGTATCGTAAGCTGGGGGGCGGGTTGCGCCGTTGCCGGACGCTACGGCGTCTATACCCGGATCACCAGCTATCTCGACTGGATCGCGGAACGGACGCGCCTCGGCATCGCCACACTCACCGGTTTCGAGAATGATCCCCAGGTGGTGGCCGCGGCGGCACCGCCCGTGCTCGAGTCGGCGCTGGTATCTTCCGATTCGGTCGTCGTGGTGCCTCAGACCGCTGCAGTGGCTCCGGGCAGCGCCGACAACACGGGCACCAGTCCGGCCACGGGAACGACCGGCAGCGCGACGAACATCGGAACCATCCTGGCGCCCGTTTCCCCGCAACTGCCGCCACCCAACCTCGCAACCCTCGATGTCCCGCAGCGTCCGGCGGGCAACCGCGCCCTGCTGATCGGCATCGACGACTACTGGGATGATGACTTCGACCTGACCGGCAGCGTTGCCGATGTGGAGCGCATACGCGACTTGCTGCTGGCGGACGGCAGCTTCACGGAGGATCAGATCATGGTCCTGACCGATTCCGAAGCGACACGGGCGAACATTCATCTGGCTTTCGAGCAATGGCTGACGGCTCAGACCCGGCCCGATGACCTGGCGCTGCTCTATTTCGCCGGGCACGGCTTTCACCAGCAGGACCTGAATGGCGACGAGGCCGATGCGATCGATGAAGCCATCGTGCCCTACGATGCCAACCGCTTCCGTGCGCGCGACCTGATCCGCCCTGCCGTCATGCGTGTCATCGTCGATGACGACATCGGCATCCTGCTGCGCGCGATCGCGGACAGGCGGGTGACGGCGATCTTCGATTCATGCTTCTCCGGCTCCGTCACCCGGAATCTCGCCGCGAACGTGCCTGATACGGCTAGTGCGCGCTCCCTGGATTTCCGGCTCGGCGGCACGTTCAAGCCCCTGCCGCGCAGTTCCATGAATGCCCGGACCAATGCCAACGACCTGATCGATCTGCGCAACGACAAGCTTGTCGTCTGGACTGCGGTTTCGGAGCGGGAACTCGCCCTGGTCGACCGCAGCGCCACGCCGCCAGGCGGTGTCTTCACCTCCGCATTTGTCGATGGACTGCAGAACAGGGCGGCTGACGCGGACGGGGATGGAATTGTCTCACACGCCGAACTGCTGGATCATCTCAGGCAGCGCGCAGGCAGCTATTGCGCGCAGAACCCCGGATCATGCGGCATCGGACTGACACCCACGCTGGAGGCGGCATCGGAGACATATCTCACCGACGTGATTTCCAGACGGCCGGTCCAGCGTGCCGTCCTGGAATCGGCCACGGGAACACCATCGGCGCCGCTCGGCCAGACGGAACCGGCACCTGTGGCACTGGGCACGGCAGGCACATCTGCACCGCAACAGGTCGCGGCAGTTGCCGCGCCCCCGCCCCCATCCAGGCCCGAGCCGTCCGCCGCCCCCATCGCGACACCACCTGCGCCGGAACCGGTCCCGCCTGTTCGCCCGCCACGTGTCGAGGGCGCGCCGGAGGAGACGATTGTCGATGGCCCGAAGACGCCGCGAAAGAGTGTCGTCCATCTGGCTGTGACACCATCCAGCACCGTAAAGGTCGGCGACCGGATCAGCCTCTCCGTGACCGCACGGCGGGAGGGACGCCTGTTTGTCATCGACGTCCGCTCCGATGGCGAGATGGTGCAGATCTTCCCGAACAACCTGGCGGTTGCCGCCGGTCAGACATCACGCATAGGTGCAGGCGAGACGAAGACGTTCCCGAAACTCGCCGATGGCTATGACTTCGTGGCTGGTCCGCCGCTGGGGCAGGGTCGGCTGGTCGCCATCCTCGCCGACCCGGAATCGGAAGTGGCGAAGGTGCTGGACCGCCATCGCGATCTGGAGACCATCAAGGACCTGCGCACCTATCTGTCCGACGTCGCCGCCGGTCTGCGCCAGCCGCAAAGGGATGGCTTTGCCATGCGTCTGCCAGACTGGACGATGCATGCGGTTGAATACGAGATTGTCCAATGACCAGGGTGCGGGGCAGCAAGATGCGCAAGGTTCGGAAGCTCCTTCTGGGACTGGCAACCGCCGCGATACTCGGTGGATCGACGACCATCTTTCCCGCTGCAGCCGACAATGGTTCCGGGCAGCTCGACACCCTGGATCCATCGCGCCGCGTCGCAGTGGGGCTGGAGCGGCTGGGCTTCTGTCTGGCCAGCGCGGCGCTGCAGACCGCTCCGGACCGGAACGTGCTGATCGCACCAACCGGTGCAGGCCGGATACTGACCATGATCGGTGCGGGCAGTCCGTTGCCCGTCCGCCTGAAGCTGGCGACGCTGCTGGGCTGGCCGGAATTCCTGGGTGGCTCGATCGCGTTCGGCGTCGGCCTGGATCGTGCCCGGCGGTCTGCCGATGCGGCCCCTGATCTGTCATTGCGTCTGGCGACAGGCGTCTGGCACGACAGGCAGCACAAGCCCCTCACTTACTTCGCCCGGCATGCCGGGGACGGCCTGCACGCCATGGACCCTGCCGACCCCGCAACGACGGATCGGATCAACGCCTGGATCAGCGACGCCACGGACGGACGGATCGACAAGGCAGTCACCGACGTCCCTGCTGACACGACCATTCTGATGGCCGATGTGCTTGCCTTCAGCGGAGCCTGGAGTACGCCATTCGACCCGGAAGCCACACGCCGCGCGGCGTTCGCGCCGGGAACTCCGCTCGCCACCGAGGTCACGATGATGCAGTCGGGCCGACTGGTGCTGCCACATCGTCGCGACGCCCATGGTGACTGGCTGACCCTTCCCTATGGCGACGGCAGTTTCGAGGCTGTGCTGGTGCAGCCGGCAGAATTCGAACTCGGTGCGTTCAGCCGGATGGCCTGTGAAACCGTTGGCGGTCTGGCCGTTCCCGTGGCCGCAACCGACTCCCATTCCGTCACGCTGCAGATGCCGCGTATGGCACTGGAGGAGACCGCCAGCCTGGATCAGTTGCTCCATCAGGCGCGGTTGGGCGACGTGCTTGATGATCCCCTGCTCGGCTCCTCGATGCTGACCCCGGCAACGCGGCCCGGCCCGATACGCCAGCAAGTCGTGCTGACAGTCGACGAGAAAGGGTCGGAAGTCGCGGCAGCAACAATTGCCATCGGCACCCGTGCAGGTGCCGAGCCGGTGGAACTGAGTTTCGACCGGCCGTTCGTGCTGATGATCCGGGAACAGGCGACCGGTCTGCCCCTGCTGATCGGGCTGATCAATCGGCCGGCCGGGGCAGCGGGCACAGACGAGTAGGAATGCCGACGGGCTACCTGCCCCGGAACACCGCTTCACGCTTCTCCATGAATGCGGCCATGCCTTCCTTCTGGTCCTCCGTCTGCATCAGCGGCAGCAGTTGCAGATAGACGTGGTGGACATGGTCATTGAAGCCTTCGTCCAGTCCCATGCGCATCATCCGCTTCGACGCCTGCACGGCCAGCGGAGCATTGGCCGCGATCTCGGCAGCAAGGGCCGCGCCTGCCTGCGCCACATTGTCGGCCGGATGAATGCTACTGACCAGACCGAGTTCCAGACTCTGCTGCGCGTCGAGGGTCCGACCCGAGAAGATCAGTTCCGAAGCCTTCGCCCAGCCGAGCATGCGGGGCAGCAGCCAGGTTCCGCCGGACTCCGGCACGATCCCCCGCCTGGTGAAGGCCGCGGAGAGCTTGGCGCTGTCTGACATGACCCGGATATCGCAGCCGAGCGCCATGTCGAACCCGTACCCGGCAGCGGAACCGTTCAGCACGCAGATGGTCGGCTTGTCGATCTCATGCAGCACGGTGGGCGGCGCGCTGCGCAGGTCGATGGTGGTCCTGACCGGTGCGTCCGGATCCAGAATGCCCCGGCTGCCGCCGCTGGTATCCCGGCGCAGGTCCAGCCCCGCACAGAACGCCCGCCCTGTACCTGTCAGGACGATCACCCGGACTTCCGTGTCGTCGCGCGCGCGCAGCAGCAGCTCCGAAATGCTCTCCAGCATGGGGCGGGAGATCGTGTTCATCCGGTCCGGGCAGTTGAGCGTGATCGTCGCGACATGATCGGCGACGGCGTAGAGCACCTCGTCGGTGGTTTCGGTCATGGTGGCGGCCTCCCCTGTGCAGCGGTCCTGACGCGAAACGCGTCCCTGGCTCAGTTTAGCCACCCGGAGGGTCGGGCAAAGCCGGAAGATTCGGTTTGCCAGCCGTTCACGCAGACACTATGAATACAAATTGTATGCAATAAGAATGAACGAGTTGATGAAACCGAGTCCCAAGCAGATCTGCCTCGATGACATGAAGCATCGCATCCTGACACTGGACATCGCGCCCGGTGCCGATCTGGATGAAACATCGCTCTCGGAGAACTACGGCGTCTCCCGCACGCCTCTCAGGGAGGTGCTGCAGCGCCTTGCGGGGGATGGCTACGTCGAGATGTCCGACAATCGGGGGGCCAAGGTCGCGTCGATGAACCTCGACGTGATGCGCACCTTCTTCCAGACCGCGCCGATGATCTATGCCAGTTGCGCCCGTCTGGCAGCGGAGAACCACACACCGGAACAACTGGCTGAACTGAAACAGGTGCAGCAGGGCTTCATCCAGGCGCTGCAGTCGGCGGAGCCGATCGCCATGGCGATGGCCAATCACCGGTTTCACGAACTGATCGGGGAGATGGCGGGAAACGCCTATCTGATGCCGAGCCTGCGTCGCCTGCTCGTCGATCACACGCGGCTGGGCCAGATGTTCTACCGCCCCGCTGCCCCGGCCGAGACTCTGGCGGTACGGCAGGCAAGCCACCAGCACGACGCGATGATTGCGGCCATCGAGAACCATGAGCCATCGAAGGCGGTCGATCTGACACTGCAGCACTGGGACCTGTCGCGCGACCGCGTCGAGCGTTTCGTACGTCCCGATCCCCTGTCCATGGACGTGGCAACCGATCCGGAGAAGCAACATGCGGTTTGAAGGCATCTACACACCGGTGGTCATGCCCCACCGGCCCGACCACAGCATCGACCGCGACCGCTTCGCGGAGGTGCTGGAGTTCCTGATCGGTGCCGGGGTTCATGGCCTGGTGATCGCGGGTACGACCGGCGAGTACTATGCGCAGACGCCCGAGGAACGCATCGAGATGATGAACCTGGCCGGAAAGATCATCGCCGGTCGCCTGCCCATGGTGGTCGGCACCGGCGCAATTCGGACCGAGGACAGCATCATGTATGCGGAGGCTGCAAAGGCCGCCGGTGCCGACGCCCTGCTCGTCACCACACCACCCTATGCCTATCCGACAGGGCGGGAGATCGCGCTGCATGCGCTGGCCATAGACCGGGCCGCCAACCTTCCGGTGATGCTCTACAACTATCCGGGCAGGATGAGCGTCGAGATGGATGAGGAGACACTGGATCGCCTGGGCCGCAGCCCGAACTTCCGCGCCATCAAGGAATCCTCCGGCTCCCCCGACAGGCTGCACCTGCTGGCACGAGACTATCCGCACCTCCAGCTTAGTTGCGGCATGGACGACCAGGCGCTGGAGTTCTTTGCCTGGGGCGCGCGGTCCTGGACCTGTGCCGGATCGAACTTCGCGCCGGAGGCCCATATCGCCATGTATCGCGCCTGCGTGGTGGAGAAGGACTTCGACAAGGGGCGTCGCATCATGTCCGCCATGATGCCGCTGATGCGGGTGCTGGAACAGGGCGGCAAGTTCGTCCAGAGCATAAAGCATGGCGTGACCCTGCGCGGCATCGACTGCGGTCCGCCGCGCCGTCCGCTGCAGCCGCTGGACCGGGACGACGAACGCAACCTCGCCGACGTCATCCGCACCATGAACGCGGCCGTCGCCGCCATCGAACAGGACACGACCGGCAAGGACGGTGCGTGATGGCCCTGCTGACCCGCAACGAATATGCGGCGCCGGTCGCCAACATGGACTTCCCCGCTGCTGCCTTCATCGACGGCAGGTACTGCAACGGATCGGGCAAGGTGCTGGCACGGATCGTCAGGACCGGAACCATGACCTTCAACTGCTATGGGGAGGGCGACATCACGACCCCGTTCGGTGGCTATCGGCAGTCCTGCCTCGGCGGCCGTGAAAATGGTCTGCAGGCCCACGACCAGTACACCGAGTGCAAGACCATCTGGATCGACCTCAGCGATCCGGCCAGCGCGGATCTCGTCGGATGACCGCCGTTGTCGAAGAACGCCGCAGCCGCCGCGGTGGTCGCGGATCCCGCCGCATTGTCCGTACCGCCATTGACGACACCATGCTGCCCGCGCTGCGGCGCAGATTGCCGCTGACCGAGCCGCTGACGCCGGAGCAGGCAGAGAAGATCGACGATGCCTCCATGTCCATTCTGGAGGATGTTGGCGTCATCTTCCGCGATCCGGTGGCGATCGGGGACTGGCGGCGTGCCGGGGCCGACATCCGCGACGGTGACCGGGTGCATCTGGACCGCGGGCTGGTGCGGGAACTGATTGCCACGATCCCGGAGAGCTTCACCTACCACGCCCGCAATCCGGCCAAGTCCCTGCCCTTCGGCAAGGACCACATGATCTTTGTCCCCATGACAGGGGCACCGTACCTGAGGGATCTGGACGACGTGCGGCGGGGTCCGACCCTCGACGATCTCGCCAACTTCCACAAGCTGAGCCACATGCTGCCCGCGCTGCATTCCAGCGCCCACCACATAGTGGAACCGATGGATCATGTGGTGGCGCACCGGCACCTGCGCATCACCTATTCGTCGATGAAGCATTCCGACAAGACCTTCATGGGCATGACCACCAGCCCGAAGAATGCCGAGGACGTGCTGGAGATGTGCGCCATACTGTTCGGCGAGGAATTCATGGAGACCCATGCCGTCGTCACCGGCAACTGCAACGGCAATTCGCCGCTGGTCTGGGACGAGGTGATGCTGGGGGCGATGCGCGCGTTCTGCCGGCGCAACCAGCCGGTACTCTGCTCCCCCTTCGTGCTCGGCGGCGCGAACACGCCGGCCTCCACTGCGCCCGCTGTCGCCCAGTTGAATGCAGAAGCCCTGAGCGCGCTCGCCTATACCCAGGTCGTGCGCAAGGGATGTCCGGCGATCTACGGCCATTATCTCTCGACCGTCAGCATGCGTTCCGGCGCACCGATGGCAGGCACGCCGGAGATCGGCCTGATGAACTTCATGATCGGACAGATGGCGCGCCACTACGGGGTACCCTGGCGCACGTCGGGCAATCTCGGCGGGGCCAAGACCTTCGACGCCCAGGCGGGCTATGAAAGTGCATCCACCCTGATGGCGGTGATGCTATCGGGGGCCAACTACGTCTGGCACGCAGCAGGCTGGAACGAGGCCGGGATGCATTGCTCCACCGCCAAGTTCATCGTCGATGCGGAACAGTGCGCCATGGCCTACCGGCTGGCGGAGGGCGTGCGCTGGGACGATTTCGACGCGGCTCTCGATGCCGTGCGCGACATCGGTCCCGGTGGCCACTACCTCGGCCACCCGCACACGCAGGAGAACTTCCAGCGCGCCTTCTTCATGCCGGAGATGTTCGACAACAACTCGGTCGAACAATGGATCGCCGACGGCTCCATGGAGATCACCGAACGCGCCCTGAACCGCGCCCGCGCCCTGCTGGCAGCCTATGAGGAGCCGAAGCTGGATGCCGGTATCGACGAGGCCCTTCGCGACTACATCGCCCGTCGCGAACGGGAGATCCCGGCGGAGGATGCGTTGAACAATGACTACTGACGGGTCGACAGCAGCCCGCAAGGTGACCCGGCTGCCGAAGGATCCGGGACCAGCCGCCTGGAACGCGCTGCTGCCCGACCCGGAACCACCCGTACCGCTGCAGAGCGACCGCACGTCCGACTGGCTGGTGATCGGTGCGGGACTGGCAGGGCTCGCTGCCGCCCGGCGTCTAGGCCAGAACTGCCCCGGCGACACCATCACGGTGCTGGACGCGGTGCGCGTCGGAGAAGGACCGGCGGGGCGCAACTCCGGTTTCATGATCGACCTGCCGCACGACCTTGCCTCGGACAATTACGGCGGCGATGTGGAGAAGGATCGCGCTCAAATCCGGGCCAACCGCGCCGCCATCGACTTCGCACTGGAGGCGGCGGCGGAGTACGGCCTGCCCGAAGAAGCGATCACCAGATCCGGCAAGATCAATGCGGCCGCCTCGCCCAAGGGCCTGAAACACAACGCTGACTACGCCGCACACCTGGCCCGGCTGGGCGAAGCGCACGAGATGCATGATGCCGCCACGATGCGGGCAATCACCGGCAGCGACTGGTTCGAGGGCGGCCTCTTCACCCCCGGCGCGGCGATGATCCAGCCCGCCATGTTCGTGCGCGGCGTCGCGGCGGGCCTGACCTCCAACCGGGTGTCGATCCACGAGAACTCACCGGTCATCGGCATGCAGCGGTCCGGCGGGGTCTGGACCGTGCGGACGCCGGAGGGTTCGGTGCAGGCACCCAACGTCGTTCTTGCCGTCAATGGCCATGCCCAGAGCTTCGGCTACTTCCGCCACCGGCTGATGCATGTCTTCACCTATGCCTCGATGACCCGCGCCCTGACCGGATCGGAAGTCAGGGTGCTGGGCGGTGTCCCGACTTGGGGCGTGACGCCCGCCGATCCGCTTGGAACCACCGTGCGCCGGATCAACGGCGTCGGCGGCGACCGCATCGTCATCCGCAACCGCTTCACCTATGACCCCTCCATGACCGTCAGCGACGCGCGGATCGAACATGTCGGGCGGGACCATGACCGGTCGTTTCGAGATCGCTTTCCGATGCTGCCGGACGTGGAGATGCAATGGCGCTGGGGCGGGCGTCTCTGCCTTTCCCTCAACGACGCACCGGCCTTCGGGGAGGTAGATGAGCGCCTGTTCGCTGCCTGCTGTCAGAATGGCCTGGGCACCGCCCGCGGCACCTTCTCCGGCGTGGCTGCCGCTGATCTGGCGACCGGCAGGGACTCCCTGTTCAGCAGCCACCAGAGCACCGCCGAAGCCCCGACCCGCCTGCCCCCGGAACCCTTCATGTGGCTCGGCGCCAACGCCCGCATGCGCTGGGGCGAGCGGGCGGCGGGCAGGGAACTCTGAAAAAAAATTTACCTGAACTCCCGATTTTGCAATGATATATCCGTGTGCACGAGAAATAGTTCTGGAGACTTTTGATGAGTTTCTATGAGAATTTCGTGATAGATTGCCTAGATCAATTCGCTTCAACTGACAGTGAAATCAGTAGTTGGAAAGCCGGAAATGAATTGATGGAGAGGTTGGGTGGCACGGCCATCACCTTGGGTGCAATCAATCGCACCACGCTTTCTCCAATTTGGGCACGCAGCTCTATGAACCGAGATTTTCTCGAACAGTATCTCATTGAAAATCTCTACGGCTGCGACCCCTTCATCAAGGATCTGGGTCAGAACCTTCTGCCAGTGATGGCAAGACCAGGACATCGCGATGAAGTCCGTGGAGTGTCGAGCGCGGAGGCAATGCTGAGTAAGCGGCTTCATGATTTTGGATATCAGTTTCTCTATGGCATGAAATTTGGTGGTTCGGGTGATAAACAATTGAAAATGCTTACGTTCTGCAGTGATCGTGGAGCCCAAGATTTTGATCCAGATGACCTGAGAATGATCAGAATTGCCGCCGCACTGGCAGTCGCAAACATCGGCCCACCAGAAGCCGAAGGCGACGATTTTCTCCGCGTGAAAGAGGTTCTTGTCGCTCTGACAACCAGGGAACGGGAGATCTTACAACTTTACGCATCAGGCTATCGAAATGATCGAATTGGTGATCGGCTGAAAATTTCTGATGTAATGGTTCGAAAGCACGCTGCTGCCGCAAGACTTAAATTAGGGGCACGTACTAGGGACCAATCGATAGCTCTTGCGCTCAAGTACCGATGTATCGATCTGTGAAATCAGGTATCGCTTTCGATACCTAGATTAGGGTCAATCAAGGTTGTCATATGCCGCCATTGAAAAAATGGAGGGGCATGATGAAGTTCGTCGCAATAGCCACTTTCGTCTTTGGTTCATTCTTGCTTGGTGCAAGTGGCCAGGCAGTCGCCTCAGGAACAGGAGCATCGGCCTGTCCCAGCGGCACATTCAAGTTCGGTGTTCCACCGAAAGTGCCGGGTGAGAACGTTGAAGTCACGATCACGGAGAGCAGGAACCTGCTCATGCATGTCATCATTTTGCCGAACAAGGATACGATCGCTGACACCTACGCGATCAAGCTGAGGACATGGCGAGGACAGCCCGATACCATCAACTACGCAACAGCTGCAGATCTGGCAAAGCGCAAACATTTCTGTGCATGGAAGGTTTCCGCGATCAATGGCGATCCGAGTCGAGAGCTTAACGGATGCATTGGAATTGTGGGGACATGCTGAGCATGTCATTTTCGTAGCCTAGCTTGCGCCAGATCGATTTAGAGCCACTGTTCTTCGATCAAACAGGTTGCATTTGGCATCAGGCTAGAATGCTGACCTTCGCATGTCACTGCGTAGCACGCTGATCGCTAAATCCTAAATGAATTGGGCCCGGCGGATTGTCCCCGCCGGGCCATTTTCGTTAGATCAGGATGCAGACTCGCGTTCAGGAACAGCCAGTCGTCGCGCCGCAAGTGTCGCACTTCATGCAGGTGCCGTTGCGCACCAGGGTGAAGTTGCCACAGTCATCGCAGGAGTCGCCCTCGTAGCCCTTCATGCGGGCTTCCGCGACCTGCTTGGCGCGGCCGTTGCCGGTTCCACCGGAAGCGCTGACCGTCCTGGTCTCGGCGTAGGCCACGGACTGGCTGACCGTCGTCCCGCCTGAAGCACCCCCGGCGGAGCGCATCACGGTGGCGGTGTCCTCCAGCGCCTGCGCGGCGGCCTGACGCTTCTCCGGGTTCAGGACGTAGAGGTTGGAGCGGACGTAGCCGGTGGATGCCAGGCCCATTGCATGGGTCAGGGCAGCATCGGCGGCACGCACCTCTTCCTCGTTCTTGGCCGAGAGGTCGGGCAGGTTGCCTTCATCGGCGCCGTCACCGATGGCGTCGGCGCGCAGGTCGCTCGGCTCCACATGTGCCAGGTCGTTGCGGCCAAGATAGCTGACCGCCAGTTCCCGGAAGATGTAGTCCAGTATCGACGTCGCGTTCTTGATCGCATCATTGCCCTGCACGATGCCGTTCGGCTCGAAGCGGGTGAAGGTGAAGGCCTCCACATATTCCTCCAGCGGCACGCCGTACTGCAGGCCGATGGAGATCGCGATGGCGAAATTGTTCATCAGGCTGCGGAAGGCGGCACCTTCCTTGTGCATGTCGATGAAGATCTCGCCGATGCGGCCATCGTCGAATTCACCGGTGCGCAGGTAGACCTTGTGCCCGCCGACCAGGGCCTTCTGGGTATAGCCCTTGCGACGGCTGGGCAGACGGTCGCGTTCACGAACAATCACCTTCTCGATGATCCGTTCCGCAACGATCTGCGCCTTCTCGGTCAGCGAGGCTTCGGCCACGGCCTCTTCCAGTGTCTCGCCTTCCTCGTCCAGCGCCACGGCGTTCAACGGCTGGGACAGCTTGGAGCCATCACGGTAGAGCGCATTGGCCTTCAGCCCCAGACGCCAGGACAGCATGTAGGCTTCGCGGCAGTCCTCCACGTTGGCGCTGTTCGGCATGTTGATGGTCTTGGAGATGGCACCCGAGATGAACGGCTGCGACGCCGCCAGCATCCGGATGTGACTTTCCGCCGACAGGTAGCGCTTGCCGATACGGCCACAGGGGTTGGCACAGTCGAAGACGATCAGGTGCTCGTCCTTCAGATGCGGTGCCCCCTCAACGGTCATGGCACCGCAGATGTAGGTGTTGGCGGCCTCGATCTCCGACTTGCTGAAACCCATCGCGGCCAGCATGTCGAAGTTCAGGTCGTCGAGCTGTTCCGGCTCGAAGCCCAGCACCCGCAGGCAGAAATCCTCGCCCAGGGTGTAGCGGTTGAAGGCAAAGCGAATGTCGAAGGCGCTCCTGATTCCGTCCTCAAGCTGCTCGAGCTGGAAGTCGGAGAAGCCGCGTGCCTTCAGAGTCTCGGTATTGATGAACGGTGCACCGTCCAGCGTGGCATGACCCACGGCGTAGTTGATGATCGCATCGCGCTGGCTGTCGGTGTAGCCGAGCTTGGTCAGCGCCTCCGGCACCGTGCGGTTGATGATCTTGAAGTAGCCGCCGCCGGCCAGCTTCTTGAACTTCACGATGGCGAAATCCGGCTCGATGCCCGTGGTGTCACAGTCCATCACCAGACCGATGGTGCCGGTCGGCGCGATCACGCTGGCCTGCGCATTGCGGAAGCCATGGTTCTCGCCGAGGTCCAGCGCCCGCTGCCAGGACCGCTGTCCGGCCTTGACCAGCGCCTGGTCCGGACAGGACCGCACGTCCAGCGGCACCGGTGCGATCGACAGATCCTCATAGCCCTCGTCCGAACCTTCGGCAGCACGGGCATGGTTGCGGATCACCCGCAGCATGTGCTTCGCGTTCTTCGCGTAGCCGGGGAAGGCGCCCAGTTCGCCCGCCATCTCGGCAGACGTCGCATAGGACACGCCGGTCATCAGGGAGGTAATTGCACCACAGAGCGCCCGACCCTCGTCCGAGTCATAGCCCAGCCCCTGTGCCATCAGCAGACCACCGATGTTGGCAAAGCCCAGACCCAGCGTGCGGAAACGATAGCTGAGTTCCGCAATCTCCTTCGACGGGAACTGCGCCATCATGACGGAGACTTCCAGCGTCACCGTCCAGAGCCGCACCGCGTGCTCGAAGGCTTCGATGTCGAAGCTGGCGTCGGCCTTGCGGAACGTCATCAGGTTCAGGGAGGCCAGATTGCAGGCCGTGTCATCAAGGAACATGTACTCGGAACACGGATTGGACGCATTGATGCGGCCATCCTCCGGGCAGGTGTGCCAGTCGTTGATGGTGGTGTCGAACTGCACACCCGGATCGGCGGAGGCCCATGCGGCGTAGCAGACCTTTTCCCACAGTTCCGCCGCGTTGACGCGCTTGCCCGACTTCTCGTCGGTGCGGAACTTGAGCTCCCACTCGCCATCGCGCTCCACGGCATCCAGGAACGCGTTCGGTACGCGCACGGAATTGTTGGAGTTCTGGCCGGAGACCGTCAGATAGGCGTCCGAATCCCAGTCCTTGTCGTAGACCGGGATATCGATGTGGCGATAGCCCTGCCCGGCGAACTGGATGACACGCTGGATATAGTTCTCCGGGATCACCGCCTTGCGCGCGGCGATGATCTCGGTCTTCAGGGCGCTGTTCTCCTTCGGATCCAGACGACGGTCGTCGTCGGGTGCGAAGGTGTCAACCCAGCAGGCACCGATGATCGCGTTCAGGTGACGGTTGGCCAGGGTGGAGCCGGAGACGAGGGCCGCAACCTTCTGCTCCTCCACGACCTTCCACATGATGTATTCCTCGATATCCGGATGATCGAGGTCGATGGTCACCATCTTGGCAGCCCGGCGGGTGGTGCCGCCGGACTTGATCGCACCTGCGGCGCGGTCACCGATCTTCAGGAAGCTCATCAGGCCGGACGACCGGCCACCGCCGGACAGCGGCTCGTTCGCGCCACGCAGGGCGGAGAAGTTGGTGCCGGTGCCGGAGCCGTACTTGAACAGCCGTGCCTCACGCACCCACAGGTCCATAATCCCGCCCTCGTTCACCAGGTCGTCGCTGACGGACTGGATGAAGCAGGCATGGGGCTGCGGATGCTCGTAGGCGGTGAGCGACTCGGTGAGCTCGCCGGTGCGGAAATCGACGTAATAGTGGCCCTGCGCCGGACCATCGATGCCATAGGCCCAGTGCAGGCCGGTGTTGAACCACTGCGGGGAATTGGGGGCCGCCATCTGCTTCGCGAGCATGTAGCGCATCTCGTCGTAATAGGTGCGGGCGTCCTTCTCCGCATCGAAGTAGCCGCCCTTCCAGCCCCAGTAGGTCCAGGTGCCGGCGAGCCGGTCGAAGACCTGCCGTGCATCGGTCTCCCCGGTGATGCGCTCCGACTTCGGCAGGTCGGCCAGTGCCTCCTCGTCAGGGACACGGCGCTGCAGCCAGACGGGAACGTCATCCTCCGCATGCGGCTTCAGACGCGCGGGGACGCCGGCCTTGCGGAAGTACTTCTGCGCCAGCACGTCTGACGCCACCTGGCTCCACGCCTTCGGCACATTCATGCGGTCCAGACGGAAGACGACCGAGCCGTCCGGATTCCGGATCTCGCTGGTGGTCGTCCGGAACTCGATGGCGTCGTAGGCATCCGCCCCGTCCTTCGTGAAACGCCGCTCAATGCGCATAGGTCTTCCCCTCATATTCCCGCGAACCACGGCAGTCTCGCCGATTCGCAGGTCGGCAAGTAGCCGTGATTTTGATCTAGCACTATCTGTTGCGGCCCAGCCCTGCCTGTGCCCGCAATGACCACAACATATTGCGGTCCGAGCGCCTGCGCCGTCAATCGGAAATCACCATATCTGGTGTATGATTTTGACAACACCGCTACATACGCTGGCGGCATTACGTAATTCCGGGCGGTTCCGGCTGGACAGGAAGCGTGGCTGAAGGGGACCTTCCGAACAACGGCCCGGCATCGCTGCTGGCAACGCGACGCAGCACATACGGCGTTCTGTGGTGCCCCAGGCCCGACTCGAACGGGCACTCCGTTACCGGAAGCAGATTTTGAGTCTACCGCGTCTACCGATTCCGCCACTGGGGCATATCCAGAAGGCTGGCGGATCATAGATGGCGCGCCGCTTTGATCAAGTATCAACCGAGTGACAGTATCGGCGGTCGCTATTGGCTTGCGGGCGCGGCGCACCTTCGTTATACAGCCGCCTTCCTGAGACATTCACGGGCCTGTCTGCGCGCTTGCGCGTGGTGGCCCACAGACGAGCGGACGAGAGCCATGAAAGCGGACATTCATCCCGACTATCACGAGATCACGGTGCAGCTGCCCAGTGGCGATACCTACCAGACGCGCTCCACCTGGGGCAGCGCCGGTGACACCCTGGTGCTGGACATCGACCCGTCGACCCACGCCGCCTGGACCGGTGGCACCCAGCGTCTGATGGACAAGGGCCAGGTTGCCAAGTTCCGCAGCAAGTATGCGGGCTTCGGTCTGAAGTGATCTGCCGGCGGGGTCTGCCCCGCCACATGCCGGATACGAAGATGCCTCTGCCGCGATGCGCGGCGGAGGCATTTTTTTGGCTCCCCTCCCCCTTGAACCAGCCTTGCGGGCACCAAGATATTGGTTCGGTCGTTGCCGCCTGGCGGGGCGACCATAACCGGAAATCGCGTTTGCCCATCCGGGACTCGCGAAACTCACATTGCTTCAAGGAGGATGTGCCATGCGTACGTTTGATCTCTCACCCCTGCTTCGCAACACGGTTGGCTTCGACCGTTTCGACCGTCTGTTCGACACGGCCTACAACGCCGCCGACAGCCAGTCATTCCCCGCATACGACATCGTGCGCCACGCGGAGGACAAGTATCGCATCAGCCTGGCGGTCGCCGGCTATGGCGAGAACGAGCTGGAAATCAATCAGGAAGGCCGCAGCCTGACAATCTCCGGCAAGGCCGAGGAAGTCGCTGCCGATGAAGGAACTGCGTTCCTGCACCGCGGCATCGCCCGTCGCGCCTTCACTCGCCGTTTCCACCTGGCGGATACCGTGAAGGTGGTTGGCGCTGACCTGGTGAACGGCCTGCTGAACATCGAACTGGTGAACGAGATCCCGGAGGCCGAGAAGCCCCGCGAGATCACCATCGGTTCCGGCCAGAAGCAGCTGTCCCAGGCTGCCTGAGTGTCAGGTCCTCGCTGAAAATTCGGCGATAGCCAACTGAACCGGAAAGAGGCCCGCGTCGGAATTTCCGGCGCGGGCCTTGTTCTCTTACAGTCAGGGCAGTTCGCAGGTCAGGGCAGTGGATCGACACCCATGATGATCGGGTGCAGGTGCAGGAAGCCGATGAAGACGACCACGGCCAGAAGCAGCCGCCACCAGCCGAGTTCCCGTATCACCAGCCGGTTGCGCCCCTGCAGGATGGCGAGAAACGGAATGATGGAGGTCACGGCGCTGTAGCGGGCCCAGCCGTCAGGGTCGGCCTTGCGCCGCTTTGCATCGATCAGCAACGTGCCCGCCGCCGCGAGCACCAGAAATCCGCCGAAGAAGATCAGCGCATTGTAGTCCCCGCGCACCAGCATGTGGGCCACACCCCAGAGCACGACCGAGACCAGGAACGGATGCCGCGTGATCCGCATGAAACCGCGCGCCGGATCATCCCCTGCCGCCACCGACTGGCCAACGGCAGCCGGATTGGGTTGCGTCTGTCCGCCGATGAACAGGATGAAACCGAGCAGGATCAGCAGCGCCGCCACATGGTTCATCACGTTGGGCTGATACCAGAGCATGCCACTGAATTCCGCAGCATTGAAGGCCATCACCACCCAGACGATCCCGGCGAGGGACAGGATGGAATAGAAGGCGAGATAGCCGCCCTGCCCCATCATGGCCACCAGCCGCGCGCGCAGTGCGCTGGATGGCACCACATGGATGACCAGAAAGACCGCCATGGCCAGAATCAGATGTGCTGTGGTTCCCGTCATGTCCTATCCCGCATCATTCGCTGCCAACCGGATTCCGGTGTCGCCGTCCTGAACCTGAAAGCCACCGGTGAGGTCCGACAGCCGCCGTCCCTTCTCGGTCAGGCGACAGACGATCCAGTCCGGCTTGATCGGATTGTCGAACCAGGGCGCCGCGAGCCCTCGCGCGATGCAGGTCCGCACCACATCAACCGGCACCATCTGCCCGTCTTCGTCGAACAGGGGCAGTTTCCCGCCGGGTTGTGTCAGCCCGCGCGCGAGATAACGCAACTGCGCCGCTGTCGGCACGTTCCTGTCCATGATGATCGTTCTTGAAGAATCCCCGGCCATCGCGGCAGGATAATCGAGAACGCAATCAATCTGGATCACTTTCGGCAACAATTCCGGCGACAAATGCGCCGATGGCATCCAGCGTGGCCTGCGGCTGGTCCTGATGCGGGGCGTGGCCGCATTCGGGCAGCATCAGCGCCTCCGCCCTTCTCCCGACACCGGCAACGATCCCCTCGACCTGTGCCACCGTACCGTAGGCGTCACTCTCCCCCTGCATCACCAGACAGGGCACATCGATCATCGGCAGGAACTCTTCCAGGTTCCAGTGCAGGAATTCGGGGTTCAGCCAGGAATCGGCCCATCCCCGGAACGCGCAATCCACGTTCGCGCCGTGATAGCGCTGCAGCGCCTCTCGCAGGCGACCGGTCGCAAAGGCCTCACTGGCCGCGGCGATGGAGCGGACGCTCACGTCCTCGATGAAGATGTGCGCGGCCATCGTGACCACGCCGCGCAGGCCCGGCGCGGCAGCCGCCCCGGCATTGATCAGCGCAATGGAACCACCGTCCGAATGGCCAACCAATATGTGGTCCCCGATGCCCAGGTGCCGCAGCAGTTCCGGTAGCACCACGCGGGCATCGTCGTGCATGTAGCTGATCGGGCGCGGCAGTGCGCAGGGCGCCGAGCGGCCATAGCCATGGCGGCTGTAGGCGAGCACACCACAGCCCGTGCGCGCTGCCAGTTCGTCGGGAAAGGTCCGCCAGAGATCGACGCAACCCAGTCCCTCATGCAACAGGACCAGGGTCGGGGTCCGTTCGCGATCGCCGAACCAGCGATACTCGATCCTGCCCTGGTTCAGCGCCGCATGGGAATTTCCGTCCGTCATGTTCGGTCCGCCGGTCAGGCGGCGACATCCGTTGTGTCGATCAGGCGGATCCATTCCTGAATCCACACCACACCGGCTTCCTCCGGCAGTTCCGCACCATTGGCATTGTGCTGCGACCGTTCGCCGATGATGCGTGCGCCACATCTGGTCAACAGATCCTCGAACAGCTTGCCGCCAAAATTGTAGGTCTCGCCATAGGTCGAGTCGCCCAGACCGAAGACGCCGAACCGCACGTCCGACAGGTCAGGTGCGGCTTCATCAATGGCTTCATAGAAGTCCAGCGCGTTGTCCGGCACCTCCCCCTGCCCATAGGTGGAGGTAACGATCAGGAACACACCGTCCCGGTCGAACACGCTGGCGTCCAGATCATCCATCAGCATCATCTCGACGGAATGATCACTGACTTCCCCGATCTTTGCCTGCATGTCCTCGGCGACCATCTCGGCTGTACCTGTCATCGATCCGACAAGGATATTGATGGACGCGGACATGGCTTCCCTCGCTCGATCGACTGCACGTTGACGGCGGATCGTATAGACCAAACGGGGGGCCTGATCCAGTCCCCGGGACATCCGGTGCAGGCCGGGCAGCAGCCCGGTCAGGCAACGGCGGACGCGGTACCGATGCAACCGCGACAGGGATTGGGCATGGAACCAATTCGCTTCCGGGGCGATTCTAAAGCCTTCATTAACAAAATTGGCCCATTCCTTGCTGAGAGATTTGCAACACCCAGTTTGCATGGGGACTTGCGTTGGCCGGGGGTCAACGAGGTTTGGGGCGACACCATCCCCTGGCGATAACGAACCGAGGAGAAGACCAGATGTTCCGCAAGATTGCTTTCGGCGCGACCTTCGCGACCGCACTGATGATGGGCAGCATGGCCCACGCCGGCTATGACGAGGGCAAGGCCCTCTACGAGCAGGGCAAGTTCAACGAGGCACTGCAGGAATTCGTGCAGGCTGGCGGTGACGGCAATGTAGAGGCTGTCTATCGTGCGGCCCTGATGTTCGAAGCAGGCGAAGGCACTGCCAAGGAAGACGCACAGGCAATGGCCAAGGCCGCAGACTGGTTCCAGACTGCCGCGCGCGCGGGCCACAAGGGTGCCATGAAGAAGCTGGCAAAGATGTTTGCCGACGGCCGCGGCAAGCCGCAGGATCCGGTGCAGGCTTGGGCGATCCTTCAGATCGCGGCCGACCGTGGAGACAAGGAAGCTGCTGCACAGCGGGATGCCCTGGCCGAGACCATGCGCCCGGGTCAGTTGCAGGCCGGCAAGCGTCGCCTGGAGAAGATTGTCGACAACTACCAGGGTTCCTGACGCAGCTGCCTCAACCGGTCGCCAACTGCAATTTGCAAATAGCAACCGGTTGACCGTCTGGTTTTGAAACGTTTTCGAGAAAACCCGGCATGTCCTCATGGATGTGTCGGGTTTTCTTGTTCCAGTATGGCGCGTTTCTCTGAAACCAGTGCGATAATACCACAGGTGCTCAGATCAGCGCTGGGCAGCAGGGGAAGTCGGAGCGATGGGAACCCTCGTCGGCTTCGTCACGCGGCTGAATGGAGCCATGCAGCCCGATGGGGTGGAACCGGGTCGATTCCGGCCTAAACTCAGGTGATACATCAGGGGAGGATGCGATGGGCAAGCGACTTGAAGGACGCCGGGCGTTGATCACCGGGGCCAGCAGGGGAATCGGGCGCGCCATCGCGGAGGAATATGCACGGGAAGGCGCAGACCTCTTTCTGGTGGCGACCGGACTGAAACAACTGGAGGCAACGCGCGACGCCGCACTTCGGCATGGCGGAAAGGTCGAGGTCCACGCGGCGGACGTCAGCGACCGGGAAGCCGTTGAAGGCATGATCGCCACCTGCATCGACCGGATCGGCGGCATGGACGTGCTGGTGAACAATGCCGGGATATACAAGGCGGCCCGCTTCGTCGATTACACGCCGGAGGATTTCGACACGGTCATGCAGGTCAATACCTACAGCGTGTTCCATGCGATGCAGTTTGCCCTGCGCCACATGAAGGCTGCGGGGCAGGGAAAGATCGTCAACATCGCTTCCACCGCCGGAAAGTGGGAGTCGATGAACCAGGGCATCTACAACACGTCGAAGCATGCGGTGGTCGGCATGACCCGCTGTGCCGCGCTGGAACATGCCCGCGACCACATCACCATCAATGCAATCTGTCCCGGCTTCGTCGAGACTGACATGATCGACCAGTTCTCGGTCCATGCTGAGTTGAATGGCATCACGCCGGAGGCGATGCAGAAGGCGCTGGTGGACCGGGTGCCCATCGGACGCATGCTGCAACCGGTGGAGATCGCGCATCTGGCGGTCTATCTCGGCAGCAGCGAATCCGACGGCATGACCGGGCAGACAATCACCATTTCCGGCGGCATGCGGATGGGCTGACCAAAGCAGGTCGGGATAGCGGAACAGAATCGAACTCGGGGGAGGAACGACAGTGAAACTTGGACTGATGATTGGATATTCCGGCGACCAGATGGACTTGCCGGTGGAGCGTGTGCAACGGGCGGAGAAGCTCGGCTATCACTCGGTCTGGACGGCGGAGGCCTATGGCTCCGACGCCGTGACCCCCCTTGCCTTCCTGGCCGCGAAGACGGAGCGGATCAAGCTCGGCACAGCCATCATGCAGGTCTCGGCCCGCACACCGGCGAACGCGGCCATGTGCGCGGCAACGGTCGATGCCATGGCAGGTGGCTGGCGCTTCATTGCAGGGCTTGGTGTCTCCGGACCGCAGATCGTGGAGGGCTGGTATGGCCGCCCCTGGGGCAGCCCCTATTACTGGCTGAAGGACTATGTGGAGATCATGCGCAAGGTCTTCCGCAGGGAAGAGCCGGTGACCCACGACGGCAAGCAGATCCAGTTGCCCTACACCGGTGACGGCGCGCTGGGTGTCGGCAAGCCGCTGAAGTCGATCCTGCACATGAACCCCGACATTCCGATCTACCTCGGGGCCGGCAATGAACAGACCGTCCGCCTGTGCGGTGATATCTGCGACGGCTGGCTGCCGCTGGGCTTCACGCCGGGCACGATGCCCGAATATGCGAGCTGGATCGAGCAGGGCTTCGAGCGGGCACGCAAGCGCGGTGAAGAGAAGAGCTGGGACAATTTCGAGGTGGAGGCCATGATCCACGTCGAGATGGATGACGATGTGCAGGCAGCCCTGGACCGTCTGAAACCGGAGGTCGCGCTCTACGTCGGCGGCATGGGCCACAAGAACAAGAATTACCACAAGGAAATGATGATCCGGCGTGGCTACGGCGATGCCGCCGACCGCATCCAGGAACTCTATCTGGCAGGCCACAAGGCAGAGGCAACTGCGGCAGTGCCTGACGAATGGGTCGATGCGAAGAGCCTGGTCGGTCCGGCGAAACGGATCCGGGAACGGTTCGGCGCCTGGGAGGAATCAGGCGCCACCACCGGACTCGTACGGACCCAGCAGGACTCCGTGGTCGATCTGATGGCGGAGGTCGCGCGGCTGAACCAGCCACGCAACTGACGCCGGACGGCGGACCGCCTGATATTTCGTGGTGCTATTCTGCGGGGGTTGCGGTGGACCGCAACCCCGACATGACGCGTGACCTGATGCCCGAAATGTCCTCAAGCATGCCCAGCAGTGCGGGCACGACGAACAGGACAAGGATCGACGCGGTTGCGAGGCCGAACACGATGGTCACCGCCATCGGGATCAGGAACTGTGCCTGCAGGCTGGTTTCGAACAGCAACGGAATCAAGCCGACGATGGTGGTGATGGAAGTCAGCGTGACCGCGCGCAACCGATCGCAGGCGCCATCGACAATGGCGTCCATGATGGTCTGACCATCCTTCACCCGCTCATCGATCGTGGACACGAGGATGATCGAATTGTTGACCAGGATTCCGGCCAGACCGATCAGGGCGACAAGCGACAGGATCGTGATGTCGTAGCCTAGGATCAGATGCCCCGCGACGGCGCCGATCAGGCCGAAGGGAATGATCGACATGACAATGACGGGCCTGGAATAGGACGCGAAGACCCAGGCCAGGATGATGTATATCGCCGACAGCCCGATCATCGCCCCGGTCTGCATGTCACCCAGGGTCTGCGCCTGTTCCTCCGCCTTGCCCGCAAAGCGGAAGGAGAGGTTGTAGCGCTGCGCAATCGCCTGCACCCGTCCGTCCGACAGTGCCGAAATGATGGTACCGGGCTTGGTCACCGTCTCGTCGATCTCCGCGAAGACAGCCACTTCACGGCGGCCATCCTTGCGGCGGATACGTGCGAAGCCTGCGTCCTCCCTGAAGGAGACGACTTCCTCCAGCGGCGTTTCGGCGCCTGCGGGGCTGCGCAGGTACAGGTTTCGGACGGCAGCCTCGGTCGCCTCCGCTTCCGGCAGTTGCACCCGGATCGTCACTTCCTCGTCGTCACGCGGAAAACGCTTGGCAATCGCGCCCTCGAACGCATTGCGGACCTGACGGGCCACGCTCTCCGTCGTGAACCCCAGGGCGCGCCCCCGTGGCGTCAGTTCCAGGATCAGTTCCTGCTTGCCGAAGGGCAGGTCATCCTCGATATCCGACAGACCATCGAAGCGCTGCAGTTCAAGTTTCAGTTCCTCCGCCGCGATCTTGAGTTCCGCGATGTCGTCTCCACGGAACCGGATGTCCAGTTCCCGGCCCGGCGGGCCACCTGCCCGCTCCTGCAACGTGATCCGCCTTACGCCGGAAATGCGCGGGATCTCCTCACGCCAGATCTCGATGAACTCGTTGGTGCGGACATTGCGATAGTCGGATGCGACCAGTTCGACCTGGATGCCGCCCAGATGATCGCCGGAAACACGCTCGAAGGATCGCCCCTGACTCTGTCCGAGACGCTGGAAGCTCATGACGACGATATCGCTGGTCTCGGAGGCCACCCGCTTCTCTGCCCGGACCAGCGCCCGTTCCAGTTCCAGCAGCGCACCCTGCAGTTCCGCCCGCGGTGTGCCCGCCGCCATCTCGATGTTCGCGTCAATCGTGTCGGATTCGGGATTGGGGAAGAACACGAAGCCGACCCGGCCACTCGCCAGAATACCGACGCTGATGATCAGTGCCGCCAGGATGGCGCCGATGGTGACATAGCGATAGTCCAGCGCCTTCGCGACAGCACGCCGGAACCGCCCGTCACGCAACTGGTTGAAACGCATATCGAACCGTTCGCGGAAACGGGCATAACGCCCGCCGCCTTCGCCGGAGCCTTCCGACATGGCACCACGCAGATGGCCCGGCAGCACGAGAAAGCATTCGATCAGGCTGGCGACCAGCACGGCCACGACCACCAGCGGAATGGCAACGATGATCTGTCCGATTACATCGCCGATGGCAAACAGAGGCATGAAGGCGGCGATGGTGGTCAGCGCGGCGGCTGTCACCGGTGCCAGCATGCGCAGCGCCCCGGTCTCCGCGGCTTCCACGGCACTCAGGCCCTTCTGGCGCAGGTGCGCCGCATGTTCGCCCACCACGATGGCGTCATCGACAATGATGCCCAGCGTCATGATCAGGGCGAACAGGCTGACCATGTTGATGCTCTGCCCCGACCAGAGCATGACCGCTCCGGTGGCGAAGATCGCCACGGGGATGCCCATCGCAACCCAGAACGCGATCCGGCCGGAGAGGAAGACGAACAGGACGATCAGCACCAGCACCAGACCGCTGAGACCGTTGCGCAGCAGCAGGTTGATACGGTCGGAAATCAGCGACGCCTGAATATCGTACTGCCTGACCTCTATGTTCGGTGGCAGTGTGCCCCGCAATTCGTCGAGGAAGGCATTGACGATGGCTGCCGCCTCAAGCGCGTCGGTCGTCAGTGACCGCTGGACGATCATCTCGATTGCCGGGTTCTCGCCGCGCCCACCGATGGGCTGACGGCCATCAAAGCTCTCGCGCACCTGCGCCACATCACGCAGGAAGATCTTCTCCCCGTTCGGTGCGGAGGCGATCTCGATACCGGCAATCTCGTCCGCCCGTTTCAGCTCGCCCAGCGACCTCAACTGCTTCTCCGAGGCACCGGACAGGTCGCCGGACGGCAGATCGACTGAGGTATCGCTGATCCGTTTCGACAGGTCACCCAGCGTCAGGTCCATCCGCCGGAGCGACGATGGCGGCACATCGACATGAATCTCCTCGTCACGCTTGCCGAAGAAGTTGACGAGGTCGATGCCACGATCCAGCAGCCCGTCCCTTATGCGTTTCGCCAGCGCCTTCAGCGTTGCCTCCGAGACCGGCCCGGAGACCGAGACACGGGAGATCAGGTCATAGCGGACGACACGCTTGATCCGCGGCTCCTCGGCATCCTCCGGCAGGGTGGTGATCCCCGAAACGGCGGCATCGATGTCCGACAGGGCCGATTGCATGTCCGATCCGGCCTTGAACTCGACAACGACAACGGCTGAGCCTTCCTGCGAGTAGCTGTTGACCTGTTTCACACCGTCGATGAAGCGAACCTCCGGCTCGATTGCCGAGACGATGCCCGCATCCGAATCCTCCGCACTTGCACCGGGCCAGACCACCGTGACCGTGATGAAGTCGAGGCCGGTATCGGGGAAGAACTGGGTATTGAGCTTCTGCAGGCTGAACAGACCGGCGAGCAGCATCAGCGCCATCAGCAGGTTGGCGGCATTGGGATGCCGGACGAAGATCCGGACCAGATCAGCCGGATTCATCGGCTGGAGACCCTGGCTGCTTCAGCATCGTCCCCGCCCGCCCCACGGTCAGGATCGCGGACAAGCACACCCGTACCGATCTCGTTGAACCGGGTCAGGACAATGGCATCTCCGTCGCTAAGTTCGCCGGAGACGATGATGTCGTTCTCTGCCCGGGCCAGTGGTTTCACTGCGCGACGCTCCAGCCTGTCATCCGGCCCGACAACGAAGACATGGTCCCCGTCATGCAAGGCGACAGAGGGGAGGCGCACCGTGTCCGGGAAGCGTCTGTCCGGCAATTCGATGCTCACGAACGCACCGGGACGGATGGGCAGGTCCAGCCCGTCAGCGGCCAGCAGCGCATAGAAGGTCACGCCACCCGTTTCCGGTCGGATCTCCGCCGTGATGCGCGCGATGACCGCATCATAGGCCAGCTTCTGCTCTCCCACGGTCCAGACCACCCTGGCCAGACGTCCGTCCAGACCACCGTCGGCGAGCAGGCGCCCGTACTGAGCATCGGACAGGTGACCGCGTGCCTCCAGTTGCGCCGCGCCGACCAGACGCGCGATACGGTCGTTGACACTAACACGCTGGCCGAGCTGGGCGTTGACCTCCGAGAGGAAACCATCGAATGGCGCGACCAGGCGTGTGCGCTCCAGATCACGCTCCGCCCGCTCCAGTTCGATGGCAAGGCGCTGCAGCGCGGCGCGCTGTTGCACGACCTTCGCGTCATTGCTCTTCACCGCCGCGTCGCGTCGCGCCACGGTCTGGCGCTGCCGGGTCAGCTCGATCTTGGCCTGATCCAGCGACTTGTCGGAAATGTTGCCGCGGCCATGCAGTTCGGTGGTCCTGTCCAGATCACGCTGCAACAGGACCAGCATTTCCTTGTCCTGGGTCAGGGAAATCGTTTCGGAGTCCCGATTGGCCTCGGCTTCCGCGATGCGCGCTCTCGTTTCGGAGATACTGGCCTTCAGTTCGGCGATCGCGGTCTCGTATTCGAACCGGTCGATCTCGATCAGCACATCGCCCTTGGCGACCGCAGCACCATTGCGGAAATAGTCTCCAACCGCTGCGACCTCCCCCTGGACCAGCGCGCGCATCTCGCTGCTGCGTCCCGCAGCCAGCTCCCCGAAGACCATCATGCTAGGCTGATGATCGCGCCGCTCGGCAATCCAGGTCTCGACATTCCAGACCCGCTCCACCGGCTCCGTCGGTTCCAGCCGGGTACGGGTGGTGACCAGAAGCACGGTGATCACTACCGCAACGACCAACAGGGAAGAGAAGCCAACAAGGTTGACGGCAAACTGACCACGTGGGCGCTTGAACTTGATTCTGGCCATGAAATGCCTGTCCTGTTGACGTTCGCGTCAAGCATATAGAGTGCTGCAACGTTCGCTACAACGCGACCCGTATGCGCGGTTACAACTGGTCACAATAGCGTGGCGTCATCACTGCCTTGCATTCGAAGCCCCGCACCCGCCAATCTGGCGCACGTCCAGAAGGATTCCGAGATCAGGAGAAACAGGGTGCAGCATCCGGGCATGCAAACCGTGCGGCGCACGTCGCAGCAACAGAGACTGGCCGCCGACCTCTGCGTCGTCGGTTCGGGGGCCGCAGGACTGTCTGCGGCGCTGGAGGCCCGGGCGCTGGGTCAGTCGGTCGTGATTGTCGATGCCGCACCACAGCTTGGCGGACAGGCCGTGAACTCCGCCATCGGGACCATCTGCGGCCTCTATGCCAATGGTCCGTCGCCCGGTCGCGTCACGCATGGCGTCATGGACCCGTTGCTGGCAGAGATGACAGCCAACGGCCAGGCCACAGCCCGCCGGGCGCGCAATACGCTGATCGTGGACTATGCCATCAACGGCTGGATGCGCTGGGTGGAACGGCAGATCCTCGACACCGACGTCATGCCGGTTACCGGCGCGGTGCTGCGGGGTGTCGAACGGCAGGACAGGCGGATCACCGCACTGCAACTGGCGACACGCTGGGGCGACATGGTGATAGAGGCGGAGAGCTTCGTCGATGCGTCGGGCGACGCGGTCCTGTCCTGGCTCGCCGGTCTGCCCCTGAACCAGTCGGACACGGACATTCATGGCACCATCATGGCGGTGTTCGAGGGCGTGGACACAGACATCGTCAACGAGATGCCGCGGGAGACCTATCACGCCGCGATGCGGGCGCGTGGTGCGGAGTTCGGGCTGGTGCGTCACGACGGCTTCCTGTTTCCCCAGGCGGAGGCGGGCAAGGTGCTGGCCAACATGACCCATATCGAGACGCCACAGGACCCGGTCGGACTTGCCCGTGCAGGGATGAAGGGCCGGGCTCAGGTCGACGGCCTGCTCGCCCTGTTCAAGGCGGAGTTCCCCGAAGCGTTCGGTAATGCCCGTGTCGCGACCTACGGCCAGCCGGGCATTCGCCAGACCCGTACCATTCAGGGCCGCAGCCGCATCACGGTCGAAGGCGTCCGCGCCGGTCACCGCCCCGACGATGCCATCGCCCGCTGCTCCTGGCCCATCGAACTGCATACGGAGATGGCGGACACGCACTGGGAGGTCTTCGGCGACGACCACATGCACTGGATTCCCTTCGGCGCCATGGTGCCCGAGGGGCTGGACAACGTGGTCACCGCCGGTCGCTGCATCGATGCGGAACCCGCCGCCCTCGCCAGCGTGCGGGTCATGGGGCCCTGCTTCGCCATGGGCCGTGCCGCGGCCAACGCCGCAGCGCAGGTGGGCGCGGGATCATTCCACCAGATCGACGTGGCCGCCCTGCAGGCCGCCGTCGCCGACAACCTGTCCCTGACGAAGGACGATCCCTGGACCGCCGGTTTCGTCAGCGAACGCGGCCGGGAGGCGGATGGGGCGTGAGATGATTGTTGCCATCTGGACAACACCTATTTTTGTAACTACATCAATGATGACTGCAGAATGCCGGAATACGAATGGGACAGTCAGAAGAACCGGTCAAACTTCCGGAAGCACGGTCTGCACCTGTCGGCTTTTCGCGAAATCATGTGGGATCACACGATCACTTTCGAATTCCAGGTAGTTGACGGGGAAGAACGGGAACTGGTGATTGGACCTGTCGGTGATCGCCTCGTCGTCGCGGTCGTGACGCAGCGATCAGATACGTTCCGGGTGATCTCGCTGCGCCACGCCCTGCAGAAGGAAATCGACCGATGGAGAGTGGAGATGTCGAAATGAGCAAACGCCCCCCGATCATTCGCGACAACACACCTGAAGAGGAACTGGCCCTCAGGCGATCAATTGCAGCTGACGCCGATACTGCAAAGGTGACGGCTTCGCGACGGGTCGTCCGGGTTGGCAGGCCATCAGGGCAGACGAAGACGCAGGTTACTGTCCGTCTCGACAAGGATCTTCTGGAAAAACTGAAATCTCCGGAACCACGGGGCTGGCAAACCAGACTGAACAGCGTGCTGCGAAACGCGCTGAAGGACCCGGCCTGATACGCTACCAGATCGACTTGCCAGATCCTGGCAGGCCGAGGCGGGGCCATTTTTCGTCGATGGTGCGGATGACCTCGTCGGTCATGCGGATCTTGGTGCCCCATTCCCGTTTCGTCTCGGGCGGCCACTTGTTGGTGGCGTCCAGGCCGATCTTGGACCCAAGCCCGTCCTCGGGCGAGGCGAAGTCAAGGTAGTCGATGGGCGTGTTCTCGATCACCGTGATGTCGCGGGCCGGGTCCATGCGGGTGGAGATGGCCCACATCACGTCCTTCCAGTCACGGGCATTGATGTCGTCGTCCACGACGATGACCCACTTGGTGTACATGAACTGGCGCAGGTAGGACCAGACGCCCAGCATCACCCGCTTGGCGTGGCCCGGATAAGCCTTCTTCATGGACACGACGGCGATCCGGTAGGAACAACCCTCCGGCGGCAGCCAGAAGTCCACGATTTCCGGGAACTGCTGGATCAGCAGCGGCACGAAGACATCGTTCAGCGCCTCCCCCAGCACCGACGGCTCATCCGGCGGGCGACCGGTGAAGGTGGACAGGTAGATCGGGTCCTTGCGCCGGGTGATCGCAGTGACCGTGAAGACCGGGAATTTCTCGACGGCATTGTAATATCCGGTGTGATCGCCGTAGGGGCCTTCGTCTTCGTAATCTTCCAGGCTGACATGCCCCTCCAGCACGATCTCGGCATGGGCAGGTACCTTCAGCGGTACCGTCTGGCAGTCCACCAGTTCCACCTTCCGCCCGCGTAGCAGTCCGGCGAACTGGTACTCCGACAGCGTGTCCGGCACCGGGGTCACGGCGGCGAGAATAGTGCCGGGGTCGGCGCCGATGACCACGGCTGCGGGCAGCGGTTCCGGCTTCTCCGCCGCCCAGCGCCGGTGATGCTGGGCACCGCCACGGTGCTTGAGCCAGCGCATGATCGTCCTGTTCCGACCCAGCACCTGCATCCGGTAGATGCCGAGATTGAAGTCATCCTCCTTCGCGTCGGATGGCCCCTTCGTCACCACCAGCGGCCAGGTGATCAGTGGCGCAGGTTCTCCCGGCCAGCAGGTCTGGACCGGCAGTTGATTCAGGTCGATCTGGTCACCGGTCTGGATCACGTCATGGACAGGCCCGTACCCGATGGTCTTCGGCCGCATTGCCATGACCGTCTTCACCAGCGGCAGCTTGTCCAGCGCATCGCGGAACCCGGCAGGCGGTTCGGGCTGGCGCAGGAAGGCCAGCATCTCGCCGACGCTGCGCAGTTCCTCGGGCCTGCGATCCATGCCCATCGCCACACGCTCGACCGTGCCGAACAGGTTGACCAGAACCGGCATGGAGGCGGGTGAGCCATCGGCATTCACCGGGTTCTCGAACAGCACCGCTGGTCCGCCTTCCGCCAGCAGGCGGGTCTGGATCTCGGTCATCTCGAGCACCGTCGAGACCGGCTCGCTGACACGCACCAGATCGCCCTTGCGCTCCAGCCGGGAAATGAAATCGCGCAGTGACTGGTCGGTCACGCGGATACTCCGGGCAAGGGCCGCAAGGTCGATTCCTCGCGGCTGTAGGGCACGAAACCGATCCGCTGGTACATCGGCAGGGCCGACGGATGATCCTTCGTGCAGGTATTCACGGTGATGCTCTCGGGCCCGCGTGACCAGAGCTCGCTGATCGCCCAGTGCAGGAACCAGCCCCCCAGCTTGCGCCCGATGAATTCCGGCATCAGGCCGAAGTAGGCCAGATCGGCCTCATCGGGCAGGCCGCGGAAATCGAGCTCGGCAAATCCGGCAGGCACGCCCTTCACATAGAGCACCATCAATTCGACATTCGGGTCCTGCACGATGGCGGCGAGTTCCTCGTCCGCCATGTAGCGCCGGTTGGTCCAGATCCAGCGTTCCCCGACCGTGTTGTAGAGATAGCGGTAGAAATGAACCGTCGGCTGCTCCGCGCGCATGATGGCATGCGCTGTTGCCGGCGCAGGTGGAGTCGGGCGGGTCGGCTGAGCCGTCATCCGCAGGTAGGTGATGGTGATCGGGATCAGGTCCTCATCTGCCTGCGTCATGGCCCCTATCGCTCCACCGGCGTGTCCTTGCGGCCACCCCATTCGGTCCATGACCCGTCATAGACGGCAACCTGGCGGTGTCCGGCAAGATGCAGCCCCAGCGCAAGCACGCAGGCCGTGACACCGGACCCGCATGTGGTGATCACCGGCTTCCTCATGTCGAGGCCTGAAGCGGTCAGCACGTCCTTCAGTGCGTCCGGCGGCAGGAAGGTCCCGTCCTCCCGGAACAGGTCCGGATAGGGGGTGTTGAAGCTGCCGGGAATGTGGCCGCCGCGCAGTCCTTCGCGTGGTTCCGGATCACTGCCGCTGAAACGTCCGGCGGAGCGGGCGTCCAGCACCTGCTCCCGCCCGCTCTTCACATTGGCCAGCATCTGATCAACATCGCGAACCAGGAAGCTGTTGAAACGGGCCGAGAGATGGCGTTCGCGCGGAATGTCGGGCAGATCGGCCAGCGGGCGGTTCTCCGCCTTCCACTTCGGCAGGCCACCATCCAGCACCGAGACATCTTCGTGGCCGAAGGCACGGAACGTCCACCAGACCCGCGCCGCGGCCGTGCAGCCGCCACCGTCATAGACGACAATGCGCACACCGTCGCCCAGACCCAGCCTGCGACAGCGGGAGGAAAACTTCTCCGACGATGGCAGCATGTGCGGCAGATCGCTGTCGGTATCCGCGATCTCGTCGATATCGAAGAACACGGCACCGGGAATATGCTCCGCCGCGAACTCGGCCTTCGGGTCGCGACCCAACTGGGGCATGTACCAGGACGCATCGACGACGCGCACATCGGGTGCATCGATATGCTGCGCCAGCCACTCCGTGGAGACCAGTGATTGCGGATTGGAATAGCCCATGGTTTGGCCCCTGCTGGATTGTTGCCTGTCGTTGTCGCTGCTCAGGACGCGAACTGGATGCTGACGCGCCGGTTCTGTCGGCCCTTCTTCTCGATCTTGCGTACTTCCACGGCACCGATCTCGCCCGTGCGCGCAACGTGCGTGCCGCCACAGGGCTGCAGATCCATGCCCTCCACCTCGATCAGCCGCACATGTCCGGCGCCCGTCGGGGGCTGCACGGACATGGTCTTGACCAGATCCGGCTGGGCCGCCAGTTCCGCGTCCGTGATCCAGCGCATGCCGACCGGTGCGTCGCGCGCGACCAGTTCGTTCAGTCTGGCGGTGATCTCTTCCTTGTCCAGAACCGCCTCCGGGATGTCGAAGTCCAGACGGCTCTTCTCCGCGCCGACCTGGCCACCCGTGACAGGATAGGTCAGGACAGCGGAAAGCAGATGCAGGCAGGTGTGCATGCGCATGTGCGCGTGGCGGCGGTCCCAGTCGAGTTCCAGCGTCACCGCCGAACCGGCCGCAGGCAACGCCTCCCCTTCCGCTGGTACATGCACGATCTCGTCGGGCGTCTCGCCCTTCACGGTCGTGGCAATGCGGATGGAAGAACCATCGGCGCAGCGCATGGTGCCGCTGTCGCCCGGCTGCCCGCCGCCTGTCGGATAGAAGATGGTGCGGTCGAGCACCACACCGCCCCGCTCCGTCACCGCCAGCACGGTCGCGCCACACGATTTCAGATAGGCATCGTCGCGAAACAGGGCGTCGGTCATCAGGGGCTCCCCGCACGGAATTGCGTCAGCCCTCGGAATTAGTCCAACCAGGGCGGGGTCGGCAAGCCTTTCTCCTTCAGGAAGACCGGATTGTAGAGGCGGCTGAAGTACCTCTGCCCGCCATCACAGAGGATGGTGACGATGGTATGTCCGGGGCCAAGCTCCCGCGCCAGCCGGATGGCGCCTGCCACATTGATGCCGCTGGAGCCGCCAAGGATCAGCCCTTCCTGCTGCGCCAGGTCGAATGTCGTGCGCACGACTTCCTCATCCCCGATACGGTACGGATGGTCGACCGACAGTCCTTCCAGATTGGCTGTGATGCGCCCCTGGCCAATTCCTTCGGTGATGGAACCGCCCTCGGACTTAAGCTCGCCATGGGCATAGTAGTGCCACAGGGCTGCGCCATGCGGATCGGCCAGACCGATCTTCACGGCCGGATTGCGCTCCTTCAGCGCAATGGCGACACCAGCCAGCGTGCCGCCGGTGCCCACCGCGCAGATGAACCCGTCGACCTTGCCGTCCGTCTGGTCCCAGATCTCCGGACCCGTGGTGTCGATGTGCCCCTGCCGGTTGGCAACATTGTCGAACTGGTTGGCCCAGATGGCCCCGTTGGGGTTGCTGGCCGCGATCTCTTCGGCCAGTCGCCCGGAGTACTTCACGTAATTGTTCGGATCACGATAGGGAACGGCGGGAACCTCGCGCAGGTCAGCGCCGCATATCCGCAGCATGTCCTTCTTCTCGTCGCTCTGGGTCTCGGGAATGACGATGACGCACTTGTAACCCCTGGCCGCAGCGACCAGCGCCAGGCCGATGCCAGTATTGCCCGCCGTGCCCTCGACAATCACGCCGCCGGGCTTCAGCAGGCCACGCTGTTCCGCGTCGTTGATGATCGCCAGCGCTGCGCGGTCCTTCACTGATCCACCGGGATTGAGAAACTCCGCCTTCCCCAGAATCTCGCACCCGGTCTCCTCGGATGCCCTGTTGAGGCGGATCAGCGGTGTATTTCCAACCGAACCGACAAAGCCCTGCTTGATATCCATTTTTTTCTCGTACAATCCAGTGAAGAGCAAACCTCTACGGGATTTAGGACAGACTACAGGGAAGGTAAAGCGCACAGGGAACTGCCGTGCGGGAAGCTCATATGCTGCCTGCACGCTCCACAACCAGCACCCGGGCCGTGCCCAGCGGGTGGGCAACATGTTCATCCCCGGCCTGCGCGTGGAAGATGTCGCCCGGCTCCAGGCGGTGGACAGAGACCGTGCCGCTTGCGTCGCGCACCTTCATGTCGACCTGGCCATCGACCACCACGAACACCTCCGGCCCGTCGTTCACGTGCCAGATGTAGGGCTGATCGGTCCAGTGCAGGCGCACGGTCGCGTTGTCGATCTTCTCGATGTCCAGCGCATCCCAGGCACTCTCTCCCGTGAAATCAGTTGGTCGGATGACTCGCAATCAAAGAAACTCCGGATGAGGATCACAACGCCTTCAGGCGCACTCGCGCATGCCGCGCTGACGTTTCCGGAGCAGACGATGATCGGGAAGCTGCAGGATGGCAAGGGTGCCTCTGCCCGGCTCACTCTCCAGCAGCAGCTCGCCATCATGATGCTCGGCCAGTACGGCGGAAAGCGGCAGGCCGAGACCGGTCCCCTCCCGCCCGGAGGTGAGTTGGGATTCCACCCGCCCGAAGGGTTCGAACGCCTTCGCGATCTGGGGCTTGTCCATTCCTATACCGGTATCCTGAACACGCAGTTGCGGCCCGGATGGATCAAGGCGTACTTCGATCAGGATCGAACCACCATCATCCGTGAACTTCATGGCGTTGGAGATCAGGTTCAGCATGATCTGGCGTATTCTGAGATGGTCCACCCGCAGCTTGACCGGTTCTGCCGAGAGACGGACCTGAAACGCCATTCCCCGCTGCTGTGCCCGGGTACTGAAGAACCGTTCGCACTCCTTCAGCAATTCATTGGCATCCAGCGTTGTCTCGCGCAGTTCGAACTGACCCGCTTCGTGCCGCGACAGGTCGAGGATGTCGGAGATCAGATCCAGCAGGTGAACGGCGGCTCCCCGAATGTCACCTGCATATTCGCGGTACTTCGGCGGGTTCAGGGGTCCCAGTGTCTGGTGCATCATCATCTCCGAGAAACCAATGACCGCATTCAGTGGTGTCCGGAGTTCGTGGCTCATGTTGGCAAGGAAATTGGTCTTCGCCTGACTGCCCTTCTCGGCCTCCTCATGCGCACGACGTATCGTCTGCTCCACCTGCTTGCGCTCGGTGATATCAAGCAGGATCCCCTCGAAGACAGCCCGCCCGATCCTGTTCAGCCGTGCCCGCATGGTCAGGGAGACCCATTTCGCCGACCGGCGCGCGTGCAGGATCCTGAACTCCATGCTCCAGGAAGCCTGCGACCTGTCACCCTGTTCGAACCGCTGCCTGACCTCCTCCCTGTCGTCAGCATGCACCTGCTTCAGCAGGTTCTCGAGATCGCCGACGAAATGGTCTGGCTCCAGACCCGTCAGATCGCGAATTCCGCCGTTCCAGTAGTCGAAGGTGAAGCTGCCGTTCGCCCGCTCCTGCCGACGCAGGATCGCCCCCGGAAGATGCTCCGCAAGGCGCTCGAAGCGCGCTTCACTCTCCTTGAGCTTCAGACCCCGATCCACGAACTCGGTCATGTCGGAGAAGACGATCAGGTGACTCCCATCCTCTGTCTGTCGCGCCGTGACCCGGTACCATTCCGTCCCACGGATGCTGAGCATCTCTGCTGCCCCCTGCTTGCGAAGCAGATGCAGGGCCGCCCCGGCCAGATCAAGGCCGATCAAGCCGCTTTCGCTCCGTCCATTGTGGGCCGCGATCATGTTTGCCAGATCGCCAAGGTCCATGAGTCCGCCAGATGCCTGACGTTGTGTCACTTCAGGGAATATCTGGCGGGCAATGTCATTGCAGGTGATCAGCCGTTCTTCGGCATCAAAGAGAAGAAGGCCATCATCCAGTGATTCCATCACTCTGGAGATGTTCTGCCCGGCTGCCTGCTCCCGCAGTCTGCCTGTTCTGCTGCCGGTCCGGCCAAACGGCGTCGCAGCGCCAAGCACAGCAGTTGCAGCAGCGACCCCGGTGGTCGTCATCAACAACCATGCACTGTCCTGAGACAGTTCCGTGAAGCTGCTGCTTGCGAATACCAGCATCGATGTCGCAAGCCCGGAGAGCAGGGCATAGCTCAGCGGATGGCGCCGTACGTATGCCGAAAAGGCGGCGGACATGCCCATGACCTGTCGGATCGAAGCAATGAAATCAGGCACCGATTGTTTCCCGCCTTCCAACCTGGAACGTAACCGCAGGCATCGTGACGGGACAAAATTAAGCCTTCACTAATTACGGTTTTATTACAAAGACTTGACCCTGTCGTAGCCCGCCAGTGCCCGCGCCCGGGCAGCAGCGTGATCCACGATCGGATTGGGGTAGTCCCGGCCCAGCTTCACGCCTGCGTCCTGCAGCACCGCATCAGGCGCAGTCCAGGGGGCGTGGAGATACTTGTCGGGCAGATGCTGCAGCACCGGCAGCCAGCGGCGGACATAGGCACCATCGGCATCGAACTGCTGCCCCTGCCGCACGGGATTGAAGATGCGGAAGAATGGGGCGGCATCCGCGCCGGAACCTGCAACCCATTGCCAGCTCGCCGCATTGTTGGCGAGATCGGCATCGACGAGCGTGTCCCAGAACCAGTCCGCACCGTGACGCCAGTGGATCGCGAGGTGCTTGATCAGGAAGGACGCAACAACCATCCGCACCCGGTTGTGCATGTAGCCGCTGACCCAGAGTTCGCGCATGCCCGCATCGACCAGCGGATAGCCCGTCTTTCCGCTCTGCCAGGCTTTCAGGGCTTCCTGATCGTCGACCCAGGGGAAGGCATCGAAGGACTCGCGCCAGTTCTTCTCCGGCAGCGTCGGATAGTGAAACAGCAGATGATGAGCAAATTCGCGCCAGATCAGTTCCGCGCGGAACTTCCCGACGGACCGGGCACCTTCGGCCTCCCGGTGATCGAGGGTCCGCCATATCGACCGGACACTGATCTCGCCGAAATGGAGGTGCGGGGAAAGCCGCGACGTGGTTTCACCCGCCATCCGGTCGCGTACCTTCGCGTAACTGTCGAGCGAGTCATCCAGAAACGCCTCGAAGCGTCTGTGGGCTCCCGTCTCGCCGGGTGTCCAGTGTTCTCTCAGGCCCCCTGCCCAGTCGGGCGTCGTCGGCTCCAGTTTCCAGCCATCCAGCTCATCGCTGGCGGGCCAGTCGTTCGGGGCCGCAAGTGTTTCAGGCACAGCAAGAGGCTGGTCCGGCGCGCCCTGGCGCATGCAGGCCTTCATGAAGGGCGAGAATACGCGATAGGGACCATCGTTCCCGGTCCGGATCGTCCAGGGCTCGAAGGCCAGGTTGCCGGTGAAGCTTTTCACCGTCACGCCCGCGTCCCTCAGATCGGACTTGATATCCGAGTCACGCCGGATCGCCAGAGGTTCGTAGAGACGGTTCCAGAATACGGTGTCCGCTCCGGTTTCGCGCAACAGATCCGACACGGCCTGTCCTGCGGCACCGGACCGCAACACAAGCCGACTGCCCTTCCCCCGCAGGCTCTCGTCCAGAGCCGCAAGTGACTGGTGCAGCCACCAGCGGGAAGCACCACCCGGTCGCCAGTCCCCGGCACCACTGTCGTCCAGCACGAAGACCGGAATGACAGGTGCGCCGGTACTGACAGCCGCAGTCAGGGCCGGATTGTCAGCCAGCCGAAGATCCTGGCGAAACCAGACAAGAACAGGTTTTTCGGTCACGAGCCCCCCGATGAACGATCAGGCGGCCAATCGGTCAGACGATTTCCGCGCTGACATCCCCCAGCACACTGTGGCTGTAGGTCAGTGAGGAACCTACGTCCGGGAAACAGGTGCGGATCACGGTGCCGGTCAGTACCCAGTCACCGGCCTTCAGGGAGCGTCCCTGCGCCGTCAGTTCGTCGGCCAGAACCCGCAGGCTGTTGAAGGGATGGCCGAGTGCATCCGAGCCCTTGCCCTCACCGACCTTCTCGCCGTTCATGTGCAGTTCCGCCGTGGCATCGGCCAGGGTCGCAGGGTCGAATTCGGTGACCACCGGTCCCAGGATGATCCCGGCGTTCCAGGCGTTGTCGGCAATCAGGTTCAATGCGTCCAGCTTCTCGTAATCCGCATTGCGGTCGTCCGCGATCTCGAAGGCAGCGGCGCAGGCATCAATGGCATCGCGAATGGTCTCTTCGCTGAAGGGCGCGCCCCCCGCTTCAAGCGTTGATCCAAGACGAACGGCGACCTCGCACTCGATGCAGACGCGGCCGAGCTGGGAAGCGCGGATCCGGGCCGGGGAGTGCTGCAGCTCCGCGCCGACAATCGTTCCCCCGACGGGACGGTCGATACCCACCATCTCCTGCATCTGGGGGGAAGACAGCGCAATCTTCGCACCCAGAGGCTTCAGGCCGCGCATCTGCATGCGGCGCACGAAGGCATTCTGGACGGCATAGGCTGCCTCGATACTGGTCGGGGCCAGTTTCTCCGGCAACGCCTCGTAGCGCGCCAGTCGGGTGTGCATGTCGTCAAGCCAGAGCGCGGCCTGCTCGTTCGTCATCGCATCGCTCATGTGGTGCTCCTGCAACGGTTCAAGGCGAGCCCGACCATTCGCAAACGTTGCGGGCGGGTAAGGCTGCTGTAAGGGGAGGCCTGAACCTATGCATTGTGCAGACCACCCGCAATGGGATGTGACAAGACGCCGTTCGCCGTGTGTGAGCCGCGCGGCGCAGGATTCACGGTCAGTCGAAAGTCAGGTCGCCGTCCGGCAGCGGTGCGAAATAGCCTTCAACGGTCGCGGCATCGATCTCGGACAGGGTCGCGGGCTGCCATGCCGGTGACTGATCCTTGTCGATGACGGTCGCGCGGGTGCCTTCGTAGAAGTCATGACCGGCGATGACGCGATTCACCATGCGCCACTCCATCTTCATGCACTCACGGAAATCCCGGCTCCCGCCATCGCGGACCTGCCGGAAGGCGATCTTCAGCGACGTCGGTGACTTGGTGCGCATGATCGAAGCCTGTTTTGCGGCCCACTCTCCGCCGTCGGCATCGAGCGCTTCCAGTATTTCCTCCACGCTGTCGCCCGCGAACAGACGGTCCAGATCGCCGCGCCGCGCCGCCAGATCCGACTCCCCCGGCTCCGAAGCAAATCCGGCGATCACATCCGTGGCATCATCATGACTGGCGATTCCGGCGCCTGCCAGGGCATCGATCAGTTCATCCTGACGTTCCGAGGCGATACAGGCATCGGCTACGCCCGCGTGCAGGCTGTCGGCCGCCTTCAGCCGCGCGCCGGTCAGCGCCAGCCAGGTGCCCACGCGCCCCGGCGAGCGGGAAAGAAAGAACGAACCACCCACGTCGGGGAACAGGCCAATCCCCGTCTCCGGCATGGCAAAGGTCACCCGCTCCGTCGCGACCCGATGGCTACCCGGTATCGAGACCCCGCAGCCACCGCCCATCACGATGCCATCCAGCAGGGATATCCAGGGTTTAGGGAAATAGTGGATATCGACGTTCAGCCGATATTCGTCGTGATAGAAGTCATACGGGTACTGACCGCCCGCACGCCCTTCGTCATACAGCTTCCGGATGTCACCACCAGCGCAGAACGCCCGGTCGCCTGCGCCCTGAACCACAACCGCCCTGACCGAGTCATCGGACCGCCATTGCTTCAGCCGCGCATGCAGCTCGACACACATCTCATGCGTCAGCGCATTCAGTGCCTTCGGCCGGTTCAGCAGGACGGTGGCCAGACCGCCTTTCCTGCCGAATTCAATTTCCTGGTCCATCTCCGGTTCTCTCCCCATCCCGGCGCATGGCGCGTTTCACGCCGTATTCAATCCATCAGCCCGGCCCACTCGGCTTCCCCGCAGATGCCCAGATTGGCACGAAAGCTCTGCGGTGAATCCAGTTCCAGATGCCTGATGCGATATTCCTCGTCCAGTTCCCTGGCGGTACGTCTGGCCACCTCCAGGGACAGCTCCCTGACCAGACTGATCGCATGGCGCTTGTCGCGCGCCTTGCGCGTGATCCGCAGCTCACGCTCAAGTTCCAGCGCACGTTCGATCCTGCCCGGCAGTTCCTGCAGCGCGTCCTCGTGAATCTGCAGGTGCAGCAGTTCGTGCACCCGCACGGCTCCCGCGGGACAACTGGTCCGCGGGTACTCACCCGGCACGTACATGACGGGCGCGACCCTGACCGTCACCGTGATCGTCTCCGGCGAGAAGCAGAAGTTCTTGTACTCATCCGTGCCGGAGCGAACCTGTGCCTTGGTTCTGATTTCCCGCGCCATCTCAGTGAACCCGAAGTGGCGATAGCCGACCGGCAGCGGATTCTGCCGATCTGCGTACCGGTGCAGCTCATCCGCCGTGAAGCGGGCACTTGTCCGCTCCGTCCGCGCCTCGACCTCCACGATCACCGTTGGCAGTTCAAGCGGATTGCGGCAGGGGTCATCAAATTGCGCCCTGGCCGAAGAGACCGTCAGAAAGGCACCCGCCAGCAGGGAAAGCAGCACCCCGATGATTGGCTTCGCTAAGGTCACTGTTCGCCTCAGCCCTCGTTCACCACAGGATTGACCAGCGTGCCAATACCGGTGATCTCGACCTCCGTCGTGTCGCCATCCTTCATGTAGACCGGCGGATTGCGCCGGTCACCGACACCGCCCGGCGTACCGCTGACGATGACGTCACCCGCTTCCAGCGCCATGAAGCTGCTGATGTACTCGATCAGGAACCGCACGTTGAAGATCATGTGATCCGTATCGGCATGCTGCATGACCTCGCCATTCAGGCGCGTGGTCAGGGTCAGGGTGGAGGGGTCGTTGATCTCGTCCGATGTCACCATCCAGGGGCCGAATGCGCCCGTCGCGCTGAAGTTCTTGCCCGGCAGGAACTGGTGCGTATGCCCCTGGAAGTCGCGAACCGAGCCGTCGTTGTAGCAGGAATAGCCCGCGACATGGTTCAGCGAGTCAGCCTGGGAAATGTGCCGCCCGGGCGTGCCGATGATCACCGCCATCTCGCCCTCGTAATCGAAGCGGTCGGAATTGCGCGGCTTCACCATCGCCTGCCCGTGCCCGACCTGGCAGTTGGCATAGCGCGGGAACAGCACCGGATAGCCAGACGGCTGGCGCCCTGTCTCGATGCGATGATCCTCGTAGTTCAGGCCGACGCAGATGATCTTGTTGGGACGCGGAATGACCGGCAGGAAGGTCACGTCTGCCTGGGCGTAGTCGTCACCCTGGCCACTGGCGGCTTTCTCCGCCGCCGCCTGACCCTGCCCCTCGATCAGTGACAACAGCGTCGGATAGTCGGCACCGATCCGCGCGCCCAGATCGATCACACCCTTTTCGGTGGCAACGCCATAGCTGGCATTGCCAGCCTGTTCGAAAGTCATCAACCGCATGAGTGCCCCTCCCAGGAAAGTCGTTTCGGTCCCGCCGGAAACCTAGAGAATGGGTCAGTGTTTCGCCAGTGCCATTTGCGCCCCGGCTTGCTAGCATCGCCAAAATCGAACCATGAACCGACTGCCGGGGGAGTGCCTGCCATGACCTATGCCCATCCGATCCCGAACGACTTGGAATCCTTCTGGCTGCCGTTCACCCCGAATCGCCAGTTCAAGAAGGAACCGCGCCTGCTCGTCTCCGCGAAGGACATGCACTATACCTCCGCCGACGGGCGGCAGATTCTCGACGGCTCCGCAGGGCTCTGGTGCGTCAATGCCGGTCACGGTCGGCAGAAGATCGTGGATGCCATCACCAACTCGGCCAACACGCTCGATTTCGCGCCCTCGTTCCAGTATGCGAACCCGGCTGCGTTCGATCTGGCCAACCGGATCAGCGCCCTGACGCCTGATCCGCTCAACCGCATCTTCTTCACCAATTCGGGGTCGGAGGCGGTCGATACGGCGCTGAAGATCGCCATCGCCTACCATCGCGCCCGCGGTGACGGCACCCGGACACGCCTGATCGGGCGGGAACGCGGCTACCACGGTGTCGGCTTCGGTGGCATTTCGGTTGGCGGCATCGTCAAGAACCGGATGTATTTCGGCTCCCTGCTGAACGGCGTGGATCACCTGCCGCACACGCACCTGCCGGAGCAGAACAGCTTCGCCAAGGGGCAGCCCGAGCATGGTGCGGAACTGGCAGATGACCTGGAGCGGATCGTGCAGTTGCATGACCCGTCCACCATTGCCGCTGTGATCGTCGAGCCCATGTCGGGGTCGACCGGCGTGCTAGTCCCGCCGAAGGGCTATCTGCAGCGACTGCGCGCGATCTGCGACAAGTACGGCATCCTGCTGATCTTCGATGAGGTCATCAGCGGCTTCGGGCGGCTCGGCACCAACTTCGCGGCAGACCGCTTTGGCGTCGTGCCGGACATGATGACCATGGCGAAGGGCCTGACCAACGCCGCCGTGCCCATGGGCGCCGTCGCCGCAAGCGACAGCATCTATGACGCCTTCATGACCGGACCCGAACACGCCATCGAACTGTTTCACGGCTATACCTATTCCGCCCATCCGATGGCCTGCGCCGCCGGCATCGCCGCGCTGGAGATCTATCAGGAGGAGAAGCTGTTCGACCGGGTTGCCGGGCTGGAGAGCTACTGGGAGGAGAAGATCCACGCCCTCGCCGACGCGAAGAATGTCATCGACATCCGCAACATCGGTCTGGTCGGCGCCATCGATATCTCGGCACGCGACGGTGAGCCTGGCAAGCGCGGCTTCGAGGCGATGATAAAGGCGTTCGAGAAAGGTGCGATGGTGCGGGTGACCGGCGACATCATCGCGCTGTCGCCGCCGTTCATCATCAGCAAGGACCAGATCGACGAACTGCTGGACCTGGTCCGCGACGTGCTGAATGACCTCGACTGACCATGTCTGACGGCTCGCCCCAACGTCGCGCCTTCGTCACCGGCGCAACCGGCTTTCTGGGTCTCAATCTGGTCGAGCAGTTGCTGGCGGCCGACTGGCACGTGACAGCGCTGCGGCGGGAGAAGTTGCGTCACCGCGATCTCGACCGCTATCCGGTGACCCAGGTGACCGGCGACCTGCTGGACCCGGACAGCCTGGTGGCCGCTGTGCCGAAGGATTGCGATGCCGTGTTTCATACCGCCGCCATGACCTCGGTCTGGCGACGGCAGGCCCCGATGCAGAACCAGGTCAACATCGACGGCACGGAGAACTTGGTGGATGCCGCGCTGGCCAGGGGGGCCAAGCGGTTCATCCATACCTCCACGTGGAACGTCTACGACTGGTCCACCGGTACGGTCACGGAGGACACACCGCAGACCGGCGGGTCGTCATGGATCAACTACAACCGTTCCAAATTCGCGGCAGAGGAGGTGATCCGGCGCGCGGTGGCGGAACGGGACCTGGACGCCGTGATCCTGAATCCATCGCACATCGTCGGTCGCTTCGACCGGCAGAACTGGGCGCAACTGATCATGATGGCCGCCGTCGGCAAGTTGCCCGGCGTTCCCCCCGGGGCAGGCAGTTTCGCGCACGGGCAGGCTGTCGCCCGCGCCCATATCGCGGCGGTGGACAAGGGCAGGACGGGCGAGAACTACCTGCTCGGCGGTCCCGACGCGACGTTCCTCGAATTCGTGCAGACCGTCGCCGACATGGCGCAGCAGAAGAAGCGCCCGAAACGCACGGTGCCTGCCTGGATGATGCGCATGATGGGCAAGATCGAAGGGGCGATTTCCGCCGCCACGGCGAAGCCGCCCCAGATCACGCCGGAAGCCGTCGCCATGGTGACGGCACGCGTTCGCATCACATCCACCAGGGCCTTCGACGAGTTGGGCTACGAACCGTCAACCCTGCATACTGCGATCTCGGATGCCTATGACTGGATGCTGAGAGAGAAGATGATCTACGCCTACGGCAAACCGCCCGCGAAGAAGCGGTAGCCTTTCCGGCGCAACGGTTTGGGAGGACCGGAACATGCTGCCAGCAGAAACCATCGAAACCTTCCGGCGCGACGGTGCCGTGCTGTTGCCCGGTGTCATCTCCGGCGACTGGGTTGCAAGGGTCAGGGAGGCGATCGAACGTGACATCGCCGAACCCGGTCCGTTCTGCCACGGCTACACGCTCGAGAACGGTCGCCGGTTTCACGGCAACATGCGGATCTGGGAGAATGATCCCACCTTCCACGACTATTGCTTCGATTCCCCCCTGCCCGCACTGGCTGCCGACCTGATGGGGGCAAGCCGCATCACGCTGTTCTACGACCAGCTGTTCGTGAAGGAGGAAGGCTCCGACCATCCGACACGCTGGCACAATGACCAGCCCTACTGGCCCGTGCGCGGTCGGCAGGTCATGAGCTTCTGGCTGGCGCTGGACGAGGTGACGACAGATTCCGGCCGTCTGGAATTCGTCGCCAGTTCGCACAACTGGGAACGCTGGTTCCAGCCCGAACCCTTCGCCCCCGGCGGCGCCGAATATGAACGCGGCGAGAACTACGAGGACATTCCCGACATCGACGCCGACCGCGATGCCTACAATCTGATCGGCTGGGACATGCAGCCGGGCGACGTCATCGCCTTTCACGCCATGGCCGTGCATGGCGCGGGCGGCAACCATCGTCTCGACCGCCGCCGCCGGGGCTATACCGTGCGCTACTGCGGCGACGACGCCACCTACTTCGGCGGCCCCGGCCCCAACGCCGGCCTGCGCAACCCGAACCTGAATACCGGTGACGACCTGGCCAGTGACCAGTACCCGGTGGTCTGGACACGGTGAGCAGGTGATTCCACCAAGTGATGTCCTCCCCATCAGACGTCCCTGCCGGACCTGATCCGGCAGCCCAGCAGTGCCGCTCGGGCGTTAGTGACTGGGCTCGCGGATCAAGTCCGCGAGCATCGTGATTGATGGTGACGGATGCTTGCTGACACCCCCGCCACCCCACCAGACGTCGCCGCCGGACTTGATCCGGCGGCCCAGCAGTGCCGCTCGGGCCTCAGCAACAGGACACCTGGGTCAAGCCCGGTCGAGAGGTGGAGAGAGGCCCCTGCCGCCCCTACAGCTTCGCGCGTACCTCGTTGGCGAACCGGTCCATGGTCTCGACAGCGTTGTCGGCGGTCTCCGGGACGATGTCGAAGCACATCTCCGTCGCGCCCGCGTCCTGAAAGCGGCGGATTGTGTCGATGATGTCCTGCGGGCGGCCCTGGGTCGGGGGCTGGCCATCGGAAGCGGGTCCGTCCTGGAAGATCAGTGACACCTTCGGCGCGATGGGGAAGTCCTTCGCATCGCGGCCCTCCGCCGCCAGCAACCGTTCCAGCTCCGGGCGCAGGTTCACCACGTCTTCCGGCAGCACCTTGAAGGGATGCCATACATCGGCGAAGCGCGCCGTCCGCTTCAGCGCCGCAGGGGTGTGCCCGCCGACATAGATCGGCGGATGCGGGCGCTGCACCGGGCGCGGCCCCAGTCGCGCGCCCTTGAACTGATAGAACTCGCCGTCGAAGTCCGTCGGTTCCCCGCTCCACAGCCGCGTCGCGATCTCCAGCCCCTCGTTGCAACGCCGCCCGCGCTTGCGGAAGGGATAGCCCAGCGCGTCATACTCTTCCTGGTACCAGCCGACGCCGACGCCGAAGTTGGCCCGCCCGCCGCTGACCTGGTCCAGTTCCGCGACCTGCGCCGCCGCCTCCATCGGGTTGCGCATCGGCAGCACCAGCACGGAGGTGCCAAGCCGCACCTTCGTCGTCCGCCCGGCCAGATAGTTCAGCACGCTGAAGGGCTGGTAGTAGGTGCGCTTCCAGGGTTCGGGCAGTTCGCCGTCCGCCGTGCCCGGGTACTTCGAATGCACCATGGGCAGCATCAGCAGATGATCGCTGGACCAGAGGCAATCAAGCTCCGTTGCCTCCGCCTTCTCTGCCATCCGGTCAAAGGTCTGCGGCGTGGCCTCGTCACCACGCACGATGATCGACATTCCGAACTTCATGACGCTTCCTCCCCTGCGCTTTCCGGGATGCTACACCGACATGGCATTTCTTGACAGACCGGTGCCGCGCGTATCCCGTGGCATGGTTGGAGGAGGGACGTCGGCAATGGCGGTCATCGCGGAGTCGGACAGGCCGGGTGCGGGGATCATCTTCGTCATGCTGGGCATGGCGTCGATCTCCGTTCAGGATGTCCTGATCAAGAGCCTGAGCGATGGCTATCCGCTGCATCAGATCGTCTTCACCCGCAGCCTGATAGGACTCTGCTTCACGCTGATTTTGGTGCAGATGGAGGGTGGGTGGCGCATCCTGCGGACGCCGCACTGGCGCATCCATCTGGCCCGCGGGGGCCTGGTGATCTGTGCCAACATGCTCTACTTCACCGCACTTGCCAGCATGACCCTGGCTGAGGCGACGGCGCTCTACTTCGTCGCGCCGCTCTTCATCACCATCCTCTCGGTCGTGGTGCTGAAGGAAAGCGTCGGACTGCACCGGGTGACCGGCATCGTCATCGGTTTCATCGGCGTGCTGGTGGTTGTCCGGCCGGGCAGCGGCATCTTCGGCCTGATCGCGCTGCTGCCGATGCTGGCAGCCTTCAGCTACGCCATGATGAGTGTGCTGACACGCAAGATCGGCGTCGCCGACAAGGCGTCCTGCATGGCGTTCTACATCCAGATCGTCTTCCTGGTATTCAGCATCATCTTCGGCCTCGCCTTCGGTGATGGGCGCTATGGCCGCAGTGGGGATCCGAGCATCGATTTCCTGCTGCGGGCCTGGGTCTGGCCGCCGATGGACGATGCAATCCTGCTGGGTATCTGTGGCGTGACCGTCGCAATCACGGGTTACTGCCTGTCGCAGGCCTATCGGCTGGCCCATGCCGGTCTGGTGGCACCTTTCGAATACGTGGCGCTGCCCCTCGCCGTGCTCTGGGGCATCACCTTCTTCGACGAGTACCCCGACGTCTGGACTGTCGCGGGCATCCTGCTGATCATCGCCAGTGGCCTCTACATCACCTGGCGGGAGACCGTGCGGCGGCGCTGGATCGCGGCCCGTGTCCCGGCGCGGCCGGAATCCGCCCCATGACCGGGATCATCGAAGCCCCGGACATGGCAATCGTGCTGAGTGACGGTTGCCGCCTGTCCGCCCGCGTCTGGATGCCGGACAACGCCGCCGATGTCCCCGTCCCTGCCATCCTGGAGTATCTGCCTTACCGAAAACGGGACGGAACTGTCGCCCGCGATGCCCTGACCCACCCGTGGTTCGCGGCGCGCGGCTATGCCTGCCTGCGGGTCGACATGCGCGGCAACGGTGACTCCGACGGGCTGATGGCGGACGAATATACGGCGCAGGAACTGGCCGACGCGGTGGAGGTGATCGACTGGATCGCGGCGCAGGACTGGTGCAGCGGCACGGTGGGGATGATGGGCATCTCCTGGGGTGGCTTCAACGCGCTGCAGGTCGCGGCACTGGCGCCGAAGCCACTGAAGGCGATCATCACGCTCTGCTCCACCGACGACCGCTATGCCGATGACATCCACTACAAGGGCGGTTGCCTGCTGAACGAGAACCTGGGCTGGGGCGCGACCATGCTGTCCTATTCCTCCCGCCCGCCGGACCCGGAGATCGTCGGCCCGCGCTGGCGGCAGATGTGGCTGGATCGGCTGGATCATGAACCCTTCCTGCCCGCTGTCTGGCTGCGGCATCAGCATCGGGACAGTTACTGGCAGCATGGCTCGGTCTGCGAGGATTTCTCCACGATCCGTGCAGCGACCCTGGCTGTCGGCTGCTGGGGCGATGCCTACAGGAACGCCGTGCCGCGCCTGCTGGCGGGACTGAAAGCGCCCGCGAAGGGCATCACCGGGCCCTGGGTCCACAAGTATCCGCACTTCGCAGTGCCGGAACCCCGCATCGGGTTCCTGCAGGAGGCACTGCACTGGTGGGACCGCTGGCTGAAGGACGTGCCGAACGGCGCGGAGAACCTGCCCGCCTGGCGCGGCTACGTCATGGACAGCGCACCACCCCGGCGCTGGTACACCGAACGGCCGGGCCGCTGGATTGCCGAGGCCGAATGGCCCTCCCCCGCGATTGCCAGCCGGACCCTGCACCTGCACCCGGACGGCGCTCTCGCACCGGACCGGCCGACGCAGGCGTTGCACCAGCGTGTGGCCTCGCCGCTCGATTGCGGCATGGGCGGCGGCGAGTACTGCGCCATCTGGCTTGGACCGGAACTGCCCGGCGACCAGCGCAGCGATGATGCGCTCTCCGTCTGCTTCGACGCAGCGGAAGCAACTGAGGCCATCGACATCGTCGGCGCGCCCGTCCTGCATCTGAGCCTCGCCGCAGACCGACCGGTGGCGCAGATCGCGGTCCGCCTGTGCGATGTTGCCCCGGACAGTGCCTCTACGCGGATCACCTACGGCGTGCTCAACCTCTGCCATCGCAACAGCCACGCCGAACCGGAAGCCCTGACACCGGGAGAGCCGTTCGATATTCGCCTGCAACTGGACGACATCGCCTGGAACCTGCCGACGGGCCATCGGCTGAGGGTCGCCATATCCTCCAGCTACTGGCCCCTGATCTGGCCGGTGCCGGAGCAGGCGACACTCGATCTCGTCTCCGGTCATCTGGAACTGCCGCTGCGAACCGTCACCGACGGCGACGAGGTGACCTTTCCGGAGCCGGAGGCAGCGGCACCATGGGCATCAGAGGAGCTGCGCCCGCCCCGGCATGTCCGCCGGGTCGAACACGACCTGCAGGGCGAGACCGTGGCGCTGGTGATCGAGGATGATTTCGGCGCCAGCCGGGATCTGGAGCATGGCCTGATCACCGGTGCGGTCGCCCGCGAGCGCTGGACCATCCGGCCCGACGATCCGCTGTCCGCCGTAGGCCAGACCCACTGGACCCAGACCCTCGCCCGCGACGGCTGGTCGATCCGCACCGAGACCTTCGCCGACATGTGGTCCGACACCACCACCTTCCACCTGCGCGGGCGCATCGAAGCCTATGAGGGCGGCAGAAAGGTGTTCGAGCGGGATTTTGAAGAAACAATAGGAAGAAATTTTTCCTAACCAAGAAACATTAAATTATCTTAAATAGTTGATTCATAATATAAAAATTGAAAAAATAGGACGAAACAAAATAATACCCACGAACATCCCACAATAATTGGTATTCCAATCGACATTTTTCGCCCCAACAAGCTCGTATTTTTTTCAGAATAGAAGGGGGGAAATTTATTTTTATCAATAGAATTCCAAAATTTCCTGATTCTATCTCTCATCTTTTCCGATGCTTTCAATCCGAAATAGGTCAATACCGAGACACAAAACCCAGAAAACGCGATGACAAAAACAATCAAATATTCAAAAACGCCGTCTAGACCTGAATGATAAATTAGAGCAAATGCAGTAAATAAAAAGCCATTGAATGTGAGATACCAAGTCAATCTTCGACTCGAAAGCTCTACTTCCCTTTCCATCTGAAGAGATGTGGATTGATATATGAAATACTCAGATTCCACGACCCTTTCCTCCGACATATTCATGCTATTATTCATCTATAAAACTCACTTCGGCTCACAATTTGTGAAAAACCACAAAGCCAACAAGCATTCAAGAAAATGCAACCGTGCTGTACAGCACACTCAAAACGCAAAAAACTCTACCGCCTGACATCATTATCCTAGAATGGTTACAGATCAAATTTTTCCGTCAGGGTTGCGCGGACCTCATCCGGCAGCGGGCTGGACTTGCCGTGGACGATGTAGACCATCACGGTCTCCGCCGTGGCGATGCAGGCGTCCTCGATGAAGACACCGTGTCCGAGGGTGATCGAGGTATTGCCGAGCCTTGCCACCCGCGTCCCGATCTTCACGTCTGCGGGCCAGAAGGCCTGCGCGCGAAAGCGGATCGACAGGTTGCCGACGACGAAGCGTTGCCGGTCATCATAGGCCGGCAGGAACCCGGCACGCATGAAGGGGACCCGTCCCGTCTCGACATATCGGGCGAAGGAGACATTGTTGACATGCCCTGTCGCATCCATGTCGCCGAAGCGGACAACATCATGCGCCCAGAAGTCGAAGCTTGCGGGATCGGTCAGTTCGTGGCTTTTCTCGTTCATGCAATGCCTTATGCCGCATCAAAGCCGTCTGGAACAGGTCTTCACATGAACGAACTCGATCCCCTGCGCCGCGAGCTGGACCTCTGGGGAGAGGCCGGACGGACCGCCACGCTCTGGTGGCGCGACGACGATGCAGAGGCTCCGGATGCCCCGATCCTGCGGATGCTGGCACTTTCGGAGGCGACAGGTGCCCCGGTCTTCATCGCCACGGTGCCCGACAGGGCCGTCGATGCGCTGGCCGAACCCTTGCTGGCCTGCGCGACAGCCATTCCGTTGCAGCATGGCTTCGCCCATGCCGACCACTCCCCCGGCGACGTGAAGGGCAAGTGGGAGCTTGGCCTGCATCGCCCGCTGGACGTGATCCTCGATGAACTGCGCCAGGGCGCGGCGCGCATGGCGACGATGTACGGTGACCGTGTCTGCCCCATGCTGGCCCCGCCGTGGAACCGCATCGCGCCGGAGCTGTTCCCGCATCTGCCGGAACTGGGTTTCGATGTGGTCAGCGTCTTCGCACCGCGCGCCAGCCGCACCGTCGCCCCGGGCCTGGACATGATCAACGGCCACTGCGACCTGATCGCCTGGAAGCGGGGACGGACCTTCATCGGGCCGGAGAAGACCGCCGCCCGGCTGGTCGAGCATCTGGCGGCCCGGCGCACCGGAGAGGTCGATGCGGATGAACCCACCGGCCTGCTGACCCACGTCTGGGCCCAGGACGAGGCCTGCTGGGAGGCTCTGGAAGCGGTCCTGCGCCTGGTTGCGGACCATCCTGCGGCCTGCTGGCTCGACCGGGCCGGGCTGATGCCGGAAAGGACGGCGGCATGAGTGCAGCCATCATCCGTCCCGGCACGGCAGCGGACATTCCGCAGGTCGCGGAGCTGCTGCACCGGAACATGAACCGCAAGGTCCCGGCGGAGGTCTTTGCCCGGCTGATGAACTACGACTGGGCCGGGGAGAAGCCGCACATCGGCATGGTGTCGGAGGCGGATGGCCGGATCGTCGGCTTTCACGGCAATGTCTATTCCATGCGCCGCATCAATGGCGTTGAACGGCTCTTCGGCAGCTTCACCTCCATCTACGTGCTGCGCGACTGGCGCGGGGAGGATCTGGGGGTGCGGATGATGCGCACCTACGAGGAACGGCCCGACATCACCTATTCCGTCTTCGACCCCAGCACGCGCGTGCACGCGATCCTGGAAAGCTGCGGCTTCCGCGATCTCGACCTGAACCGCTATGTCTGGGAGCAGGGCATGTCCCCGCGCGACGACCGGGTGGAGGTCATCACCGATCACGATCAGATCCGCCCGCTGGTGGGCGCGGAGGAACAGCGCTACCTCGACGATCATCGCGACCTGACGGCCCATCCGGTGCTGCTGCGCGATCGCGACGGCCAGGTCCTGTGCTTTTTCCTCCAGCAGGACCGGGGCGACCAGGGTTTCTGCCACGACCTGATCTATACCGGCGACCCGGCGGCACTGGCGCGGATGATCGACCGCGCCGCCGACCGGATCATGGGCAACGACCCCCGTGCGCGCCTGCTGATCGACGAACGCTTCCTGGACGGCAACATGACCGACGGCACCTGCACCCCCCTGCCCTATCGCCGCATGGTCCGCCGCGCCGACCCACCCCTGCCCGACTGGCAGGTGGATCACCTTTACACGGAGACCGTGCTGATCAACCTGAAGCTGGGGTGAACGCCACATTCATGAAATTGGAAAAAACCAAGTCATGCACAATACAAATTATACTGAAATAGAAACGGAAACATCCGATGGCAACATTTTTCTGTATTTCAAGAATTAAATTCCAATGAACCTACTTTTTCTCATTACACTATTTGTCGGCATAATATTCAGTTTGTTTTATATTGGTGGACTTTTCGCCGCGAAGGACAAAATTAGCTATCTGTGCCGATATCCACTTCTCATTCGGCACAGAAATGTCGAAAGTGGCCTGGGTGACATCACGATCAAGATGCGATTCTGCCTTTTGGTATTTGTGGTTCTCATCATCGCAAACTTTGTCGTGACCATGCTGCAGAGCTGAAGGTCCGGTTCAGCGGGCACGCAATTCAGTTCACGATGACAAGCAAACATGCACCCGTTTGTGCCATGGCCCCTGTCGCAGACTGATACGCCGGCTTCATACAGATTGAGCATTGGCCGTTCGACCCCTCGTGGTGACACAGCGGATAACATCAGAGTCAGGATGGGCTGGAACCCGAGGTGGTTCACACCGGCAGGGAGTCCGCCGAATACTGGGCCTCGAACGCCTCGGATGGCGGGATCGGCCTGATGACATCGATCAGGACACCGTTCGGGTCGCATGTGATGAAGTGGCGCTGACCGAAAGCCTCGTCGGTGAGCGGTTTCAGGATCGGCAGGCCATGTGCCTCGGCTTGGGCATACTCCGCGTCCACGTCATCGACCTCGAAATTCAGGATCAGACCACCGACACGGCCGCGCGCCCGCTCCGGAATGGTCTCGTGATCGTTCTGCAGGACGGCAATGTTCACCGCCTCATCCTCGACCGACTGCAGATGGACGTACCAGTCACTCTCGAAACAGAACCGGAAGCGCAGATGATCGACATAGAACCTGGCGGTCGTGGCAACATCCGTTGTCAGGATCACGGGGTAGAACTGGGTCGTTTTCATGTCTTTCCATCTCCCGAACATGAACATACAATGTGTATGTAAATGACTTAAACATACAGACTGAATGTATGCAAATGAAAAATCCACGGCGAACCAACCAACAGCGGAGTGACGCGACACGCGCGGCGCTGCTGGACGCCGCCCGGGCATTGTTCGTGGACAGGGGCTATGCGGAAACCGGAACGCCGGAGATCGTTCGTGCGGCGTCGGTGACTCGTGGTGCGCTCTATCACCATTTCACCGACAAGGCGGACCTGCTGCGTGGCGTGATCGTCCGGGAACTGGAGCGTGTGGCGTCGGAGATCGATCAGGCCGCAGCGGATGCACCTTCAACCATGGAAGCCCTGATGCAGGGTGCGGTGGCGTGGTTCGACGCCATGTCGGACCCGGGCCGCACCCGGCTGCTGTTGCTGGACGGGCCCGCAGTACTGGGAAGGGCGGAGATGGACCGGATCGACCGTGCGACCAGTGCTGCGACACTGGTCGCCGGTCTGCGCGCGGGTCAGGATGCCGGTGAAATCATCGACGCCCCGCTGGAAGCGCTCGCCGGTTCCCTGTCTGCCGTCTTCGACCGCGCGGCGCTCGATATCGTCAACGGGGCTTCACGGGAGGCCTATCTGGAGGTGATCGCTCACCTACTCGGCGGCCTGCGCCGCTGACTGCTCTGCCATCCGCGGCTGCACCCAGGCGGCGATGTCCTTCAGCGGGGCCATCCAGATGTCGCCACGGGCGGCGACGTGGTCCAGCAGGCGTTCCAGGATGTTCATGCGGTGGTGGCGGCCGATGACGGAGGGGTGGCAGGTAAGGGTGAAGACACCCCCCTCCCCGATGATGCCGTCCAGTTCCGCCTGCCAGATGCGGAAGACCTCGTCCGGGTCGTGGAACTGCGCCATCAGGTGCGGCGGCATGAACCACATGTAATAGGTGGCGTCGTCCAGTGACCAGTCGATGGGGAACTCCAGCAGGTCCGGCTGGTCCGGGTAGGCGGCGGAGAGCAGGTAGGGGGCCTCCTCCGCGAACAGGCTCGAATCATAGCTGATACCCTGCTCCATCAGGATCTGTCCCGAATGCAGGTTCATGTCCCAGGCGGGGGAGCGATAGCCGGTCGGGCGCTGGCCCAGATGCTTCTCGAAGGCGGCGATGCAGGTCTCCAGGATGCGGCGTTCGCCGTCCGGGTCATCCTTGTAGAGCGACAGGTTCTCGTGCTCGTGCCCGTGCGCGCCGACCTCATGCCCCTCATCGACGATGCGGCGGAAGGCATCCGGCCAGCGCTCCACATTCGCGCCGGGGATGTAGAAGGAGCCGCTGACTCCGCGCCGTTTCAGCATGTCGAGAATGCGCGGCAGGCCGACATTGACGCCGTAGAGTCCGCGGCTGTAGCCCTGCAGCCGCTTCGGCTGCTTCTCGAACAGGGCGGCACCTGTGCGCGGGCCGTCGGGGCCGGGGCGCGCGGGCGCATAGGCATAGGTCACGTCGCAATCGAATGTCAGCGCCATGGCACCGGATTTTCCCTCCGGCCAGGGTCCCCTGAACGTATGCATCATCAATCCTCCCCGAATGGAACAGCCACTGTGCTTGATCCTCTCCCCATTCTGCCGCACAAGGCTGCATTCTCGAAACACCCGATCCCGGAACCCGACCATGACCGCCACGCTGACCGTCTGCGAGACCTGCAACTTCGCCCCCGACACCAAGCGCGGGCCGGAGGGTCTGACCGGCGGGGAAATACTCTGCGGGCTGGTGGAGCAGGCCGTGGCGGGCAGCACGGCAGTTGCCAGCCGTCGCCACGCCTGCCTGATGGGCTGCGACCACCACTGCAACGTCGGCCTCTCGGCACCGGGCAAGATCACCTACGTCATGGGTTCCTTCGCGCCGGAGGCGGAGGCCGCCGAGGCCCTGGTGGAATTCGCCGCGCTCTACGACGCCTCCGAGACCGGCCAGGTGCCCTATCGCCAGTGGCCGCAGGGCGTGAAGGGTCATTTCGTCTCCCGCGTACCGCCGCTGCCTGCGGACGAATCCTGACACACGCCCCCCGGCGCACTACATTCGGGGCATGAGCGAGCAGCCGACAGAACCGGATACGGAAGCCTCGGAAACTGACACCCCGGAAACGGAGGTCGCGGAGCCTGACGGCTTTGCCATCCTGACGGCGAAGCTGAAGTCCCTGCCGAGCAGTCCCGGTGTCTACCGGATGCTGAGCGAGAGTGGCGACGTGCTCTATGTCGGCAAGGCGCGGAACCTGAAGAACCGCGTCACCAGCTATACCCGCGCCCGCAGCCTGTCGATGCGGATCCTGCGCATGGTGCAGATGACCCGCGACCTGGAGATCATCTCGACCCATACGGAGGTCGAGGCGCTGCTGCTGGAAGCCAACCTGATCAAGCGGCTGAAACCGCGCTTCAACATCATCCTGCGCGACGACAAGTCGTTTCCCTACATCGAGGTCAATCTGGACCACGACTATCCCATGCTGGTGAAGCATCGGGGCAAGCGGGAGAAGGATCGGGAGTACTTCGGCCCCTTCGCCTCCGCCACCGCCGTCAACCACACGCTGACCGCGCTGCAGCGCGCCTTTCCGCTGCGCAGTTGCACCGACAGCGACTTCGAGAGCCGCCAGCGCCCCTGCCTGCAGTACCAGATCAAGCGCTGTCTGGCCCCCTGCGTCGGCGAGATCAGCCGCGAAGCCTATGCCGAGATGGTGCAGGAGGCACGGGACTTCCTGTCCGGGCGCAGCCAGAACCTGCGCGACGAACTGGGGGGCAAGATGCAGCAGGCGGCGGACGAACTGGCGTTCGAGGATGCCGCAATGTACCGCAACCGCATCTGGGCGCTGTCGCAGATCCAGAGCAAGCAGGGCGTGAACATCGACGGGCTGGAGGAGGCCGACGTGATCGCGGCGCACTCCGCCGGGGGCCAGACCTGCGTGCAGGTGTTCTTCTTCCGCGCCGGGCAGAACTTCGGCAATCGCGCCTATTACCCGACCCATACCAAGGACGACACGGTGGGCGAGATCCTGGCCGCCTTCATCGGCCAGTTCTACGACAGCCGCCCGGCGCCGAAACAGATCCTGCTGAGCCATGATGTCCCGTCCGACGAACTGATCGCGGAGGCGCTGGGCATCCACGCCGGACACAGGGTGCATCTGCTGCGCCCGCAGCGGGGTGGCAAGCGGGAACTCGTGGAGCAGGCGGTGCGCAACGCCGAGGAGGCACTGGGCCGCCGTCAGGCGGAAGGCGCGGCGCAGACGAAACTGCTGCAGGGCGTCGCTGACCTGTTCGGTCTGCCGGAGCCGCCGCAGCGGATCGAGGTCTATGACAACAGCCACATCCAGGGCACCAATGCCGTGGGCGGCATGATCGTCGCCGGGCCGGAGGGGATGCGGAAGGCCGCCTATCGGACCTTCAACATCAAGTCGACCGAGATCACGCCGGGCGACGACTTCGGCATGATGCGGGAGGTCCTGACCCGCCGGTTCCAGCGCCTGAAGAAGGACAGTGCCGACGGCAAGGCGGAAGTTGCCGGTGAACGGCCCGATCTGGTCATCATCGACGGCGGGCTGGGCCAGCTCGGCGTGGTGGAGGAAGTCTTCGCCGAACTGGGGGTGGAAGGTGTCGGCCTGGTCTCCATCGCCAAGGGACCGGACCGCAACGCGGGGCGGGAACGCTTCTTCCTGCCCGGCAAGCCGCCCTTCGACCTGCCGGAGCGCGATCCCGTACTCTATTACCTGCAACGGCTGCGTGACGAGGCGCATCGCTTCGCCATCGGCACCCACCGCAACCGCCGCTCGAAGCAGATCGGCCAGTCACCGCTGGACGAGATCCCCGGCATCGGCCCGCGCCGCAAGAAGGCCCTGCTACTGAAGTTCGGCTCCGCCAAGCAGATCGCCCGCGCCGGTCTGGCCGACCTGGAAAAGGTCGACGGCATCAGCCGCCAGATGGCGCAGCAGATCTACGACTTCTTCAACGCGGGGAGTTAGGGGTCCGAAGTTCAACGAAATCCCTACCCGACCGCCCGCGCCGCCTCCGCCACAAGTTCGTCGACCACCTGCGCCACAGACTTGCGTTCGTTGGAATAGGCGATGGACTGTCCGGCGGGGTGGTGCATCAGGGCTTCCACCTCATGCTCATCAATGGCGCCCAGCAGATCGCCGACCAGGATGTCCTGATAGGGCATCTTCAGTGCGGCGGGGGCGTTGGGGGATGACCATTCCTCCGACCAGGCACTGCGGATCTGGCGCAGCGTCTTGCCGGAATCGGCGCGGCTGATCACCGTGTCCTCGCTGCCCGCAGCCAGCAGCTTGGCGACGATCAGTTCGTGCAGCGCATGTTCATGCGTGGTCAGCCAGGACGTGCCTAGCCAGACCCCCTGCGCACCGAGTGCGAAGGACGCGGCGATGTGGCGGCCTGTCGCGACGCCACCGGCGGCCAGCACGGGGATATCGCCACAGGCGTCCACCACCTGCGGCACCAGCGAGAAGGTGCCGATCTGACCGGTATGGGCACCGGCGTCATAGCCCTGGGCGACGATGACCTCCGCCCCGTTGCGGATCGCAGCCTCTGCATGGCGCGGGCTGCCGACGAGCGCCATGGTGATCTTGCCATCAGACTTGGCGTGGGCCACGGCCTCCGCCGGGGCGCCGATCCCGCAGGCGAAGACGTTCACGTCGGAGGCCAGAACGGCGGCGATCTGCGCCTCCGCCACCTCGTCGGAGCGAAGGAAGCGGGAACGCATGCCGGGCTTCGTCGGCTTCGGCACGCTGTACCTGTCGTAGATCGACTGCACGAAGTCCTTGTGCTCCTCCGGCAGCTCGGCCTCGATCGCCGCCTTGTTGGCGGTCTTCGGCATGCCGCGCGGCAGCACAAGATCGATGCCGAAGGGCAGGTCCCCGATACGCTCGCGGATCAGCTTCAGCCCGGCCTCGATCTCGTCCGGTGTTTCGCGCGTGGCACCCCAGACCCCCATGCAGCCGGCCTTCGCCAGCGCGCAGACAACGTCAATGGAATGGGCGAAGCCGAAGATCGGGTGCTTCAGCCCCATGCGGCGGCCCAGCTCGGTCTGGATCAGGCTCTCGTCAGTCATCGCCATTGCTCCCCTTCATCTCGACCACGGCATCCAGCGCCATCGCGCCCTGCCCTGCGGGAAGGACGACAAACGGATTGAGATCGACGGATACCAGCCGCTCCCGATGGGCGGCGGCAAAGCGCGACAGCGCCGAAAGTGCCTCTGCCAGGGCGGGAATGTCCGCCGCCGGAGCGCCCCGGACACCATCCAGCATCGGACGGCCCCGGATCTCGTCGATCATGCGCAGGGCCTCGTCCGTGTCGAAGGGCGCGATGCGGAAGGTCACGTCCTTCAGCACCTCAACGAAGATGCCGCCCAGCCCGAACATCACCGCCGGGCCGAAGATCGGGTCCACGTGCACGCCCAGGATGGTCTCGACGCCGCCGCTGATCATCGGCGCCAGCAGAACGCCGTCGATCCGCGCCTCCGGAACCCGTGCGGCGACGCTGGCCAGCATGTCCTCTGCCGCCGCCTGCACGGCCTCGGCACTGGCCAGATTGAGGCGCACCCCGCCCACGTCGGTCTTGTGGATGATGTCGGGCGACAGGATCTTCATGACGACCGGGAAGCCCAGTTCAGCGGCCACGGTGGCTGCTTCCTGCGGCGTTGCGGCGGTGCGTGTCGGCATGGTCGGCACCCCGGCAGCCCCCAGCAGATCGAGCGCAGCAGCCTCCGTGAACGGTCCCGTACCCGGATCAGCCGCCGCAGCCACGTCCGGTGCCCAGGTGAAGGAGCGGCTGAATGCCCGGGTGAAATGCGCCCCCGCCGCCATGGCACGGGTGGCGTGCGTCGGTTCGCGGAAGGCCGGAATCCCCTCCGCCTCGAACCGGTGCTGGGCTTCATCGCCCATCAGGCTGGCGACGGCAAACCGCTTCGTCGGGTAGGCATCCCGGAGCGCCGTCCACATGTCCAGGTTCGGCTGCACCAGATCGGGCTGGTTCAGCAGCGCACCTTGGAAGCCGATGACGGTGTCGTAGCTGCCCTCCTCCAGCACCAGACGCATGGCCTTCTCGAACAGGTCGGGCTGGTTGATGATCTGCCCGGTCACGTCCAGCGGATTGTTGACGCCGGCATAGGGGACCAGTTCCTTGAACTTCGCCTGCGTCGCCTCCGGCAGGGGTGTGACTTCCAGCCCGCGTGTCGCCGCATCATCGGCCATCAGGACCCCGACACCGCCGGAGACAGTGACCAGCGCCACCTCGTCACCCGCCGGGCGGCCACCGACGGCCAGCGCGGCACCAAGATCGAAGAATTCCTCGATGGCGTTCACGCGATGCACCCCGAACTGGCTGAACACGGCGTCATAGATCTGGTCCGCACCGGCCAGCGCGGAGGTATGCGACGCGGCGGCCTTGGCCCCGGCCTCCGTCCGCCCGAGCTTCACGGCGACGACGGGCTTGCCCGCCTCCCGCGCGCGCGCCAGGGCGTCGAGCAGCGCCGGGCCGTCCCGCACACCCTCGATATAGAGCAGGATCACTTCGGTACCCGGATCGGACACCAGATAGTCCAGGCAGTCGGCGACGCCGATATCACTCTCGTTGCCCGTGGTCAGGACATGGCGGAACCCGACACCACGGTCACAGGCCATCATTGCCGAAAGACCGCCAAAGGCCCCTGACTGGCTGACCAGTCCGATACGGCCCGTCGGCATGTCACGGGCGAAGGCAGGATGGAAGCTGGCCGGCATGTTGTTGGCGAAGTTGGCGAACCCCATGCAGTTGGGGCCATTCAGGCGCATGCCGGTTTCATGGGCGATGGCGGTCAGGCGCTTCTGGTCCGCGGCACCGGCCTCGCTCACTTCAGCAAAGCCACCGGCAAAGATCACGGCTCCGGCGACGTCCTTTTCCGCGCACTGGCGAATGACACCTTCCACGAGGTTGCCCGGCACGGCACAGATGGCGAGATCGACCTGCCCCGGCACATCAAGCACGGACTGATACGCCTTCAGCCCCTGTATCTCGTCACGCTTCGGATTGATCGGATAGATCTCGCCCGTATAGCCCTGGGACTTCAGCATGGCGACCGGCCGGCCACCGATACGCGTCGCATCGGCCGATGCGCCGATGATGGCGATCGAACGCGCCTCGAACATGCGTTTCAGATTGGCGTCAAGCATGGGTTCCCCTCCCCAGGGTCACGAACGGCAGCAGTTCGGTTCTTGGTTGGTTGAAACAGAAGGGGCGCGGCGAACCGGCCACGCCCCTTCCGGTTTCATGACGTCCGAGGCGCTTATTTCGCCTCAGGCGGAACCAGATGATCGGGAATGTCCCAACCCAGTTCCTTGTAGTAGCGGTAGGCGCCGATGTGCAGCGGGATGTTCATCTCCAGCAGCGCGGTTTCCCGGTTGATGACCTTCATCCACTCTGCGGTCTGATGGATCTCCGAAAGGTTCTCCCAGAAGACCTTCATCATGTTGTAGGCCAGTTCGGCATCCATGTCCTTGTTGGTGCCGAGACCAACCCAGGAACCGACGGTGCGCACGGGCGCCTCGTTGACCTGATTGTCATAGATCCCGTTCGGGATATCCACGATGGTCCGGCCCGGATAGGACAGGGCCTTCTTCACCGGTTCGGAACTGAACGCCTCGTCACTCAGGCCGATGATGCGGATGGGAGAGACCAGCGCGAACTGCTGGATGGACGGGCTCGGCACCGTGGTCGGGCCGATATAGACGTCCATCTGGCGGTCCAGGAACGCGGTCTCGGCCGACTTCCAGTCGAACTTCACGACATCGAAGTCCTTGCCCGGCTCCATGCCCGAGGCGCCTGCCACAAGTTGTGTCGCAACGGTCGTTGCCGCACCGGCGGGTGGGCCCAGAAAGACCTTCTTGCCCTTGAAGTCGGCAATCGACTTGATGCCGGAATCCTCATAGACGACGATGTGGTACGGGCCGAGCGGATAGTTGATGAACCCGCGCAGGTTCTTGTTCAGCTCCGGTGCCGCATCGACCTTCTTGAACATGGCCGTCTGGGTCTGCATGAACTGGTTGATCGTCGGCGCGGTCAGGAACAGGTCCACCTTGCCCTGAGCGGCATCCAGCGCCGACTTGGTCGCCGGCTTGCCGACGGAGACCTGGATCTCGATCGGCAGTTTCTTCTGGATCATCTGGGTAAAGGCGATCCCGAACTGGCCCGGTGTCGAGCCGGCGGGGAAGCCATCCATGGTCAGGAACGTCTTGTCCTGGGCCACGGCCCCGGTCGCAAGTCCGGCGGCCAGCGCGACGGCGGCGGCCCCCTTCATGACTGTTCTGCGGTTCATCCTTTTGTTTCCTCCCTATTTGGATTGGATGTTTCTCAGAGATTGGCGGAAGCGGATTGTGCCTCGGCCGCAAGGCGTCGGTTCTTCAGTGCCTCGATAACGATCAGTGCAATGCCCACAGCGACCGCGGCCACCTGCAGTTCCCACATCACGATCAGCATCGCGAAGCCTGCAATCAGCCGAAGGAGCCGCGACCAGGCCGGCAGCCGGTTCATCTCGAACCCGCTCATCGCCGTGGTCAGCAACCAGACACCCAGACAGAGCCTGAACAGGATCCAGACAAAGTCACTGAAGCTGAAATCATCATATACCAGCAGCAGGCTCGGTTCGTAGACGAAGACGAAGGGGATGATGAACCCGACCAGCGACAGCCGCAGCGCGGTGATGCCGGTCCGGATCGGTTCGCCGCCCGCAATGGGCGCGGCGGCCACCGCCGCCAGTGCCACGGGTGGCGTGATGGCCGAAAGCACACCGAAGTAGAACACGAATAGATGCACCGACAGGTCCGGCAGACCGAGCTTCTTCATCGCCAGACCCAGCACCAGCACGACGATGAGGTACGCCGGAAGTGTCGGCATGCCCATGCCGAGCACGAGGCAGGACGCAGCAGCCAGCAGCAGGGCAACGAACAGGGTCTGCTCGCCCAGCAACGCCACCTGGGTTGCGAACTTCAGGCCAAGACCGGTGAGTTCGAACACGCCGATCATGACGCCGATCGACCCGACAGCCATCATGATGCGGGAGCCTGCGACGCCACCCTTGGCCAGAGCGACGATCAACTGCTTCGGGTCCGCCCGCAGCGCAGGGTTCAGCACGAAGGCGGAAACGATCGTCACGACGACGGCCCAGAACCCGGCCATGCTGGGGGAACGCCCCATGCCGAGCGTGACGATGATCGCGAGCAGTGGCAGAAAGAACATCAGCGACTTCAGACCGTCGCCAGGCTCCATCTTCGGTCGTTCACCCTTGGCATAGGGCTTCAGCCCGATGCGCCGTGCCTCCTGCCCCGTCGCGATGAACAGGCTGGCGTAATACAACAGGGCGGGAACCAGCGCGGCAATGCAGATGGTCTGATAGGACTCGCCCGCCAGTTGGGTCATCAGGAACGCAGCCGCACCCATGACAGGCGGCATGAGCTGCCCGCCCGTGGAGGCCGCAGCCTCCACCGCGCCCGCAAACTCGGGCTTGAAGCCTCGCTTCTTGATCAACGGTATCGTCACCGCGCCCGTGCCGACGACATTGGCGGTCACACTGCCTGACGACATGCCGAAGATGGATGAGGCGATGATGGCGGAATGCGCCGGCCCGCCACGGGTCCGGCTGGTCGCCGCAAGCGCCATCCGGATCATGACATTGCCTGCGCCCGTGCCTTCCAGCAGTGCGCCGAAGACGATGAAGATGAAGACCAGCAGCACCACGATCCCGGTCGGAAAGCCGAAGACACCCTGCAGGCCGAACCAGATGATCTCCATGGTCAGTTCCAGGCTGAACCCGGAATGGCGGAAGAACCACGGCAGGTCCTGCCCGAACAGACAGTACAGCAGGCTCAACCCACCCACGGCGGCCAGGATGAATCCGAATGTGCGGCGGGTAAACTCCAGCAAGGCGACAATGGCCATCAGGGCGGACCACTGGTCGAGCGTACTGAAGCTGACAATCAGGTTCTCGATGTCGTCGATCTTGTTCAGGAAGTTCAGGCAGGCAAAGCCCAGATTGGCCGCCAGAGCGAAATCGATCAGCCAGGCCAGCGTGCCGAGCGCCGCGCCACGGAACAGCTTCTGGTTCGCCAGCGGCGAGGTGAACACCACCACGACAGCGCAGAGAAACAGGGCACCGGCACGGATCATCTCCGGGTTCACGTACTGACCGTAGTAGGCGATGAAGATCGAATGGATGGCCAGGCCGACGGCAATGGTCAGCCCGATCCACTTCAGCGCCCGCACGAGCGGGTGGCCGGACACCGGAACCTCGCCGTCTTCCGGCGAAGGTGCCGGAACGGCCTCATCTGGATTGCTCATGTGCTTCCCTCAGACCGGTCGGTCGCCGTTGACCGTAACACGGTGCATTTCCCGTGTCGCATCGCCGTAGTCTGCAATGGCGTAGTGCTGCGTGCACCGGTTGTCCCAGAAAGCGACGGAGCCTTCCTCCCACCGGAAACGGCAGGTGAACTCGGGCCGTTTCAGATGATCGAACAGGAACTCCAGGATCGCCTTGGATTCCTTGCCGGACACGCCGACCAGTTTCTGGGTGAAGATCGAATTGACGTAGAGCGCCTTCCGGCCCGTCACCGGATGCGTCCGGACCACCGGGTGCTCTGCCGGGGCCAGTGAATTGCGGTTCTCGTGGATTTCCTGCTTCCGACCGTCGGTGATCTGCTTGTCGTATGCCTTCTCGAAAGCGGCCCGGCCTGCCGTATTGAGCGCGGTCATGCCTTCCAGATAGCGTTTCATCTGCTCGGAGAGGGATTCATAGGCCGCGTACATGTTGGCCCACATGGTATCGCCACCATGGTCCGGGACCTGCCGTGCCAGCAGGATCGACCCCATCGGCGGTTCCTCCTGAAACGTCACGTCGGAGTGCCAGGCGTTCGCGGCGGACCGGTTTGCCTTCGAACTCTTCAGGATCAGCACTTCGGGATGATCATCCAGGCTGGGTGCGTAAGGGTGAACATGCAATGTCCCGAACTGGCGCGCGAAGGCCACATGCTCGCCCGGACTGACATGCTGATCCCGCAGGAAGATCACCTGATGCTCCATCAGCGCGTCATGCATCTCCTGAAACACCTGGTTGCCCATGGGCTCCGCCATGTTCACGCCCTCGATCTCGGCGCCCAGGGCACCCGCGATCGGCTTCACGTTGATCCGTTCGTATCCCATGATTCTGGTCTCCTCCCCAGGATGCCCGGCTCTTCCTGCCACCGTTCAGGCGGCTTCACGCCCGGTTGTCTTCGCTTCATTTGATCTCAACGGCGCAGAGACGCCGCCCACCCACATGTCGATCAGAGTCTCGATCGCCCGCTGTATGTCGAAGGGCTTGCCCTGTGCCTCCATGCGCTTGCGGTGCGCGTCGATGTCGGCGAGAGCAAATGTTCCCGCTCGCATCATGATGATGAAACGCCGCCGCAGAACGCTCTCCGGAATTTCCGGCAGCAGCGTCTTGAGTATCTCGAATGACCGGCGCAATCCGCCATCGAGCCGACCGCGCACGAAATCATCGATATTGGCATCAGTCGACAGGAACATCTCGGTCAGGAACTTGATGTAATTGCCACCGCCGTCAGTCGAATTCAGCAACTCGGCCGTGGGCAGGGAAACGGCTTCCGCCACGCAGCGGACATCATTCAACCGGCCTTCCCGCCCCATTTGATCAAGCAGCTTCATCCGGTTGACATCAAGGGCGCGCATCCGCTTCTCGAAAATCGCCTCGATCAGGCCGTCACGCGATCCGAAATGATAGTGCAGGGCAGAGGCATTCTTCTGCTTCGCCTCCCGCGTGATCTCACGCAGGGAAACCCCGTTGATGCCGCGCTCGCCCATCAATCGTTCAGCAGTCAGAAGCAGGCGTTCACGGGTGTCCACGTCGAAATTCCCAATGTTCCGGGCAAGGCCCTTGCCTTGCGTTCGCGCAAAATCTAATACACATGCATTAGTGTTGCAAGCGTGGTTTCGGCAGGATTGTCCGATGCGAACGCAAACGACCGCCAACCGCCACCTAACCTAGTGTCATTAATTCTGAAATTGAAGCCAAATCGTCGGGGAGGACGCCGTGCATTTCGAACACAGCAGCAGAACCATGGAGATTGCCTCGCAGGTCGAGGAGATCTTCCACAATGACATCCTGCCGGGAAACCGTGCCTACCTCGCGGCGACGGAGCGCGACCACGATCTGACGCCGCCGTTGCTGGCGGAACTGAAGCAGAAGGCCTTTGACCTCGGCCTCTGGAACATGGCTCTGCCCCAGTTGGCGGAGGACGAGCCGGGGACCCGCCTGAGCAATCTGGAATTCGCGGCGGTGGCGGAGATCCTGGGCCGCGTCGGCTGGGCATCGGAAGTCTTCAACTGCCACGCCCCCGATACACCGAACATGGAAATCCTGCAGATGTTCGGTACGCCGGAACAGAAGGCGGAATGGCTGACACCACTGCTGCTGGGTCAGCTCAGATCTTCCTTCGCCATGACGGAGCCGGACGTTGCCTCATCAGATGCCAACAACATCGCGACACGGATGGAGCGACGTGGCGACAGCTACATCGTCAATGGCCGCAAGTGGTTCGCGACCGGCGCGGCCAACCCTGACTGCAAGCTGCTGATCGTCGTCGGCGTGACCGATCCGGACGCCCCGCGCGGTCGCCAGCATTCGATGCTGATCGTGCCGAAGGACACACCGGGCATAACCGTCGTGCGCAGTCTGTCCGTGCTGAATCACGTGGATCACCGCACCCCTCACACGGAACTGCTATTCGAGGATGTGGAGGTGCCGGTCGCGAACCTGCTGGGTGAGGAGGGTGCGGGATTCCTGATCGGTCAGGCCCGTCTCGGCCCGGCCCGGGTGCATCACTGCATGCGCGCCATAGGCCGTTGCGAGGTGCTGATCCGGCTTATGGTGGAGCGCGCTTCCCGCCGCAGCACCTTCGGCAAGACCATCCGCGAATACAGCTCCGTGCAGGCGGCCATCGCCGAGTCCCGGCTGGCGCTGGAGCAGGCGCGACTGCTGGTGCAGCGTACCGCCTGGCGGCTGGATCGGGAGGGCAACAAGGCAGCCCGCAAGGATGTGTCGCTGATCAAGGTCGCCGTCGCCCGCGCCTATCACGACATCTGCAACCACGGCATCCAGATCTTCGGTGCCATGGGCGTCACGGAGGATGCGCCCTTCGCGGACGCACTCGCCACCGCCAGGGCGTTCCGTATCTATGACGGCCCGGACGAGGTTCACCTGCAGACGATCTTCCGTCTGGAGGAAAAGGAAGGTGAAGGCCAGGACCTGATGAGCGCCTATACCGGTCGCTACTGAGGCGGAATACAGGGGGCGGCACTGGACAGCGCCACCCCCTGCCCTTGCCTCAGTAGGTCAGTTCGATCCAGGCAACGTGGCCGTCCACGGGCCACGCCTTGGCCGCGATGGTCTCATCGACATCACCGTCCGCGAAGCGACCGACAACTGTCTGGCCGGAGCCTTCCGGGAACGTGATCCAGACCTTCCAGCCGTTCGGCACCTCGTGGTCGTTCAGGCCACTGGCCCGCTCGCCATTGAAGGACACCGTGTCATCGGCACCGAAGTAGCCACGCGGGCGCATCATCTGCAGCGCGCCCGCCTGCCCTTCCGCTTCCTTGGCCTGCGGGTAGAGACGCAGGTTCACCAGATCGGATGAACGCGGAAAGGCCGAACGATAGATGTGGTGGACCGGGTAGCCCTCAGCCTCGATGCGGAATTCATAGGTCTGATCGTTCTTTGCCTCGAACGGTCCCCACATGCCATCCGCGCCGATGGTCTGGACATGCACCGGCTCCCCCATCCGCGCACCATTCTCGGGATCGGTCTCGAAGACACTGACCTTCGCACCGACCAGCGGCAGGTTCGTCGGACGGTCTGCGGCCCAGCCGGAGACTTCCCCGTTCAGGACCGGCGTTTCCTCCGGCGTGACGGCGGCGGAGAAGGTCGGGTGACCGGCGACCACCTTGAACATCTCGTGGAAGGCCCGGGTCGAATAGGCCGTCTCCCGATGATCGACACCGTCCAGCACGATATTGGTCGCGCCGCGCAGTTCGGCATTCTCGTAGGTCGCGCCGGTCGGCTGGCCCGCCCGCCCGATGAAGTCACCCATGGGCTGTGCATAGAGGTCGAACCTGTCGGAGCGGATGGTCACGGTCGGCAGGCCGGGTACCACTTCGCTGACGGCATTCAGACCGGAGAGGAACGTTCCCGCGCCATTGTACTCCGATCCCATCACCGCGCCCGGCGCAACGAACACGCCGTGATGCACGCAACCGGTCAGGATCAGCGCCGCCGCATTGGCCGCGCCACCCGCGTTCTGCACATAGTTCCGGATGGTCTGGCAGCCACGCGAGTTGCCGACCATGACCACCTTGTCGGCCCCGGTCTCCAGCTTCACCCGCGCCACGAAACCGGCGAGCTGCGCAGCAACATCGGTGGTCGATGACCGGTTCTCCTGCGGCACGGTATCATCGGAGCGTGCCCCCGGATGATCCAGATCAACGGCGAACATCCGGTCGCGCGGATAGCCATTGGACTCGAAACGCCATTTCTGCGCGATCCAGGTCGATGCGCTGTCGCTGTCGCCATGCACGAAGATGATCGGCAGCGGATCGGATGCCTGTGCGCCCCCCGATACGGATACCGCCATCAGTCCCGCGGCAGCCGTTGTCGCCAGGCATTTCATCATCCCTGTCAGTCGTGTTCTGGTTCTCATTGTTTTCCCCTTTTTCCAGAGCGCGGCAGCATGACCTGTTTCAGTGGTATCGTTAACCCAGCATTCTTCAACTCCGCGACAGATCTGGCGGTGTCCCCGGACGCGCCGCAGGCTGCGACCCCGGAATGCTTGACCCCCCCTGTCGCTCGCGTATGTTCCGCGCCAATTTCGCGGGTGCCTGAACGGCGGCCTGTCTGGTGTCTTATGGGAGGATGAAACGATGCTCGGGCTGATGCAGAAAAAGCAGCTTCTGATCCACACGCTGATCGACTATGCCGCCACCTATCACGGGCGGACGGAAATCGTGACCCGTACCGTCGAAGGCCCGATCCATCGCTACACCTATGCGGATGCCCACAAGCGCTCGAAACAGCTTGCCAACGCCCTGACCCGCCTGGGCGTGAAGCTGGGCGACCGGATCGGAACCCTGGCCTGGAACACCTATCGCCACCTGGAATGCTACTACGGCGTCTCCGGCCTTGGCGCGGTGCTGCACACGATCAATCCGCGCCTGTTCCCCGAACAGGTCATCTACATCGCGAACCATGCCGAGGATCAGTTCATCTTCGTCGACCTGACCTTCGTGCCTCTGCTGGAGAAGGTGCAGTCCGAACTGAAGGGTGTGAAGGGTTTCGTCATCATGACGGACCGCGATCACATGCCCCAGACGACACTGGAGAACGTGCACTGCTACGAGGATCTGCTGGCCGCGGAGACCACCGAGTTCGAATGGCCGGAATTCGACGAGAAGACCGCCTCCAGCCTCTGCTACACCTCCGGCACCACCGGCAATCCGAAGGGTGTGCTGTATCAGCACCGCTCCACCGTTCTGCACAGCTTCGCCGCCTGCATGGGCGATTGCCTGGGCCTGTCGTCGCGCGACACGGTGCTGCCGGTCGTGCCGATGTTCCATGCCAACGCCTGGGGCCTGGCCTATGCCGCACCCATGTGCGGTGCCAAGCTGGTGCTGCCCGGCAAGGATCTGGACGGCAAGTCCGTCTATGACCTGATGGCGGACGAGAAGGTCACCATGTCGGCGGGCGTGCCGACCGTCTGGCTGATGCTGCTGAACTACATGGAAGAGCATGGCCTGGGCCTGCCAGACATGAACCGCACGGTCATCGGCGGTTCCGCCGCGCCGGCCTCCATGATCCGCACCTTCGAGACGAAGTACGACGTCACCGTGATCCATGCCTGGGGCATGACGGAGATGAGCCCGCTGGGCACCACCGGCGTCATGACCAGGGCCATCGAGCAGCTGCCGTTCGAGGAGCAGCTGCCCTACAAGGCCAAGCAGGGCCGCGTGATCTATGGCGTGGAGCTGAAGATCACCGACGACGATGGCAACGAACTGCCCCGCGACGGCGTCGCCTTCGGCAATCTGCTGACCCGCGGCTACTGGATCACCAACGGCTACTTCAAGGGTGAGGGCGGCAGCGTCCTGGACAATGGCAACTGGTTCGATACCGGCGACGTCGCGACCCTGAACGAAGATGGTTTCATGACCATCACCGACCGTGCCAAGGACGTCATCAAGTCCGGTGGTGAGTGGATCAGCTCCATCGACCTCGAGAATGCCGCCATGGGCCACCCGGACGTGGCCGAGGCTGCCGTCATCGGCGTCTATCATCCGAAATGGGACGAGCGTCCCCTGCTCTGCATCGTGAGGAAGGCGGGCAAGGATGTTTCCAAGGACGACGTGATGGCCTTCCTGGACGGCAAGATCGCCAAGTGGTGGATGCCCGATGATGTGCAGTTCGTGGACGAGATCCCGCACACCGCCACGGGCAAGATCCAGAAGACGACCCTGAGGGAACAGTTCAAGGACTACACCCTGCCCACTGCACAGACGGCGGCGGAGTAAGGGTCATGGGTGCATATGATGACGTCTACAACGGCTGGAAGGCCGATCCGGAAGGCTTCTGGGCCGAAGCCGCCAAGGGCATCGACTGGTTCAAGCCCTTCGACAAGGTTCTGGACGACAGCAATGCGCCCTTCACCCGCTGGTTCGCCGGCGGCGAACTGAACACCTGCCACAACTGCCTGGACCGGCATGTGGCAGGCGGGCGGGCCGATCAGGTGGCGCTGATCCATGACAGCCCGATCACCGGGACGGTGCAGAAGTTCACCTATAAGGAACTGCTGAACCGTGTCGCGCACTTTGCCGGCGCTCTGCAGGCGCGCGGTGTGGAAAAGGGTGATCGGGTCATCATCTACATGCCGATGATTCCGGAGGCCGCGGTGGCCATGCTGGCCTGCGCCCGCATCGGTGCCGTGCACTCGGTCGTCTTCGGCGGCTTCGCCCCCAACGAACTGGCCACCCGCATCGACGATTCGACGCCGAAGCTGATCGTGACCGCCAGTTGCGGGCTGGAGCCGGGCCGGGTGATCGAATACATGCCGCTGGTGCATGGCGCGATCGACCTGTCGAAGCACAAGCCGGACGGCTGCATCATCTTCCCGCGCGAACAGGTCCCGGATTTCGAGGTGCGTGACGGCGACATGCTCTGGGCGGATGCTCTGCAGGGTGTTTCCCCCGCCGACTGCGTGCCGGTGCTGGCGACGGATCCGCTCTACGTCCTCTATACCTCCGGCACCACGGGTCAGCCCAAGGGCGTGATCCGCGACAATGGCGGTCATGCCGTGGCGCTGAAGTGGTCGATGAAGAACCTCTATGACGCCAACCCGGGTGAGACCTTCTGGGCCGCGTCCGATGTGGGCTGGGTCGTCGGTCATTCCTATATCGTCTATGCGCCGCTGCTGCATGGTGCGACCACGATCCTGTTCGAGGGCAAGCCCGTCGGCACGCCTGATCCCGGCACCTTCTGGCGGGTCATTGCCGACCACGACGTGCGGGTGATGTTCACCGCGCCGACCGCATTCCGGGCCATCAAGCAGCAGGACCCGAACGGCGAGTTCATCGGCAAGTACGACCTGTCGAAATTCCGCATCCTGTTCCTGGCGGGCGAGCGCGCCGATTCCGACACCATCCAGTGGGCCGAGAACCAGTTGAAGGTGCCGGTGATCGACCACTGGTGGCAGACGGAGACCGGTTGGCCCATGGCCATCAACCCCATGGGGATCGAGCCATTGCCGGTGAAGTACGGCAGCCCGACCCGCGCCGTTCCCGGTTACGAGATCCATGCCCTGGATGAAGGCGGACACCCGGTTCCTGCAGGCCAGATGGGCGCGATTGCGGTGAAGCTGCCGCTGCCGCCAAGCTCCCTGCCGACGCTCTGGAATGCCGATGCGCGCTTCAAGTCCGCCTATCTGGAGGCCTATCCCGGTTACTACAACACCGGTGACGCGGGCATGATCGACGCGGACGGATACATCTACATCCTCTCGCGCACCGATGACGTCATCAATGTCGCCGGGCATCGCCTCTCAACCGGCGCGATGGAGGAAGTGCTGTCGCAGCACCCGGATGTGGCCGAGTGCGCCGTCTTCGGTGTCGAGGACCAGCTGAAGGGGCAGTTGCCGCTGGGCGTCATCGTGCTGAAGGCGGGTGCGGAGAAACCGCTGGCCGACATCGAACGTGACTGCGTCGCCATGGTGCGCCAGCAGATCGGTGCCGTCGCGGCCTTCAAGCTGGTGACAGCCGTGAAACGCCTGCCCAAGACCCGTTCCGGCAAGGTGCTGCGCGCCACGATGCAGAAGATTGCCGACGGCGTCGACTTCAGGACGCCTGCCACCATCGACGACCCCGCCATCATCGACGAGGTACGGGAGTCACTGGCAGTACTCGGCTATCCGAAGGGCTGATACCCGGCTGGCGCAGGATGCATGACTTCCCCTTCCCCCTCGACGGGGGAAGGCCGGGATGGGGGTGAGTCGGCGCAGCCGAGTACAAGAGCAGACGCCGCACCCGAAATTGATACGGGTGCCCAGCCCTTCAGCGCAGGTGCGGCACCTCCGGGTCCCCGTATCAAGTACGGGGACGCCGCCTGTTCAGGTACACCCGCAGGTGCAACGCGGTTGATGCTTCAATCCGGGCCAGGCACACCCGGTCCGGGGGTCAGGATGTCGAACTGCATCCCGAAGGTGTCGAGCATCTCGAACAGGTCCTCGATCACCGCGCGGTCGCCCTTGATGCTCAGCACGCCCGAGGTGATGGCATCTGCAATGGTGACCTTGCCGACGATGAGGCCGACCAGCACCTCGCGCGTCGTTGTCACGGTCGCAGCCGGTGCCTTCGCCACCTTGCCCATCAACTGGGTCAGCGTTTCGTTGCTGAGGGTATGACAGACCTTCTCGTCCCGGTCGGTCAGGTTCCAGTTCACCTGCCAGCGCTTGCCCACCGCCTTTGACGAATCCAGTCGCACGGCGATGAAATCGAACAGGATGTCGGTCGAAACCGCCCCCAGCAGGTCGGGGCTGAGGATCGGGCGCGGCGGCAGCTTCATCACCCCGTGCCGCAGTTCCTGCGCGGCATAGAGGTAGGCATTGCGCCAGGTTGCGGACTCGGCCTGATAGCCGAGTTGTTCGAAGGCGTCGGCAGCAAGATGCTTCGCCGCCGCGTTGTCCGGGTCCGCGAACAGAACGTGATAGAGCACCTGCGCCACCCAGCGGTATTCGCCATTGTCGAAATCGGCCTGTGCGCGGGCCAGCACCTCCGGCGCACCGCCCATGTAGTCGACATACTTCACGGCGGCATGACGTGGTGGCAGCGGGTTCAGGTTCGCCGGGTTGCCGTCGTACCAACTGAGGTAGCGCTGGAAGACAGCCTTGGAATTGTGGCTGACCGATCCGTAATAGCCCCGCATCCGGAAATCGGTGGCGAGCGACGGCGGAATGTCCAGCACCTCCGCGATCTCGGCCGGGCGCCAGCCATGGTTCATCAGGCGCACGGTCTGGTCGTGGATGTACTTGTAGAGGTCGCGCTGGCGTTCCAGGAACGCCACGATGTTGTCCGATCCCCAGGTGGGCCAGTGATGCTGGCAGATCAGTGCCTCCGTCCGGGAACCGAACTTCTCCACCGCGTCCGCCAGATAGTACGACCAGATGCGCGGATCCCTGACTTCGGAGCCACGCAGGGGGCAGAAGTTGTGCAGCAATGGCGTCGCGTTCTCCGCCATGTTCAGCACACCCAGCTCGGGGAAGAACATGTGCATCTCCGCCGGAGCTTCCGTGCCCGGTGCCAGATGGAAATCCACCTGCAGGCCATCGACCTCATGCCGTTCCACCGCTTCGCGGATCAGGTGCGTGGGTGCCAGCAGGGTGACGCGGCCACGGGCCGTGACCTTGCCCAGTCCGGCATCCACCTGCCCCTGAGGTCCGGGCCGCAGCAGGGGGCCGAACTGGAACTGCGCACGCCGGCTCATGGCGTTCCCGGCCAGCACGTTCTCCCCGCCCACCGCTTCCATGAAGCCGTCTGGGGCGTAGATATCGCATTCGCCCGCATCCACCGCCTGCTGTGTGGCAATGCCCTTCACGCCGCCATAGTGATCGACATGGCTGTGGGTGTAGAACACGGCCTTCACCGGTACGCGCGGGCGGTGGCGGTAATAGAGCTCCAGCCCCGCCTGCGCGACCTCCGCCGTCGTCATGCAGTCGATGATGATCAGGCCGGTCGCGCCTTCGATGATCGTCATGTTGGCCAGGTCCATGCCCCGGACCTGCCAGACACGGTCCACGACCCTGAACAGGCCGTTGGCCATGTTCAGCCGCGCCATGCGCAGCAGGCTGGGATTGACGGTCGGAATGTCTTCCGTGCCTTCGAGGAAGTCATAGGCGGGCAGGTTCCAGACGACCGTACCACCCTCGGTCTTCACGACACCGCCGTCCGGCACCGCCTCCACAAGTCCGCGTGCGGCATTGGCGAAATCATCGGACTGGTCGAAATCCAGTCGCGCGCGCAGCCGCTCGTGCGCCGCGCGTGTTGCCTCGGTTGCAGACTTCTGTTCCGCGTTGCCCATGACCGTTCACTCCTCCCAGCATGTCCACGACCACTCTGGATGATTGCGCCATCGTGGGAAAGGGTATGCGCCAATGATCAGGCGGGGTCCGCGCCGACGGATGACCGGACGGAAAGGTCGCCCCAACTCGTGCAGAGCTCAACCTCGATGATGATCATCGGCCGTTGCTCCAGCGCCATGTCAAGATACTGGTGATAGCGCGCGCGCAGCAACGCGATGGCCGTATGCAGCTCCATGGCGGCAGGCTCGACCCTCGCCCTGCCCCGCAGCATCACCCAGCCCAGGTCCGACCAGTCCTCCGCGTAGCGGTCGATCATCAGGCAGACCCGTTCATTCTCCAGGATGTTGCGGAGGCGTTTCAGATCGCGCGGATCACCGCGTTTCGGCTTCTCGTCGATCGGAATGAAGATCGTGTTTCCCGCAAGGGCAAAGCAGACCGGGACCACATGGGGATACCCCGCCCCGTCTGCGGTTCCGAGGCGCCCGACCGGGCGAGCCTTGATGAATTCGCGTTCCTCGTTGGGGATAATCATGGGTTCTCCCGGCATGGACAGCGGCCTATTGTTGATCATGTCTTGTACATCAGATGCGGAAGAGGCGAACATGGATTACGGTTTCGCATGGTTCACGCGCGGCCCGCTGGCAAACAGCGACAGCCTGCGCAAGATCGCGACCACAGGCGAGAGCCTGGGCTACAGCCACATCGTGGTCCCTGACCATGTCGTCATACCGATGGCGATCGACAGCACCTATCCCTACAGCGCTGACGGGTCCTTTCCCGGCACCGCCAACGGCGAATGCATGGATACGCTGGTGGCCCTGTCGTTCATCGCCGCCATGACCAGCCGGTTGCGGCTGCTGACCTCCGTCATGGTGGTGCCGCACCGCCCAGCGCTGCTGACCGCGAAGATGGTCGCCACCATCGATCAGCTTTCCGGCGGTCGCATGACGCTCGGCTGCGGCGCCGGCTGGATGGAGGAGGAGTTCGAAGCGCTGGAACTGCCCCCCTATGCGGAGCGTGGCGCGGTGACCGATGAATATATCGAGGTGTTTCGCAAGGTCTGGTCCGCCCCGACAGTCAGTCACGCGGGCAAGTATGTGAATTTCCGGAATGTCTCCGTCCTGCCCAATCCGGTGCAGAAGCCCGGCGTGCCGATCTGGACCGGTGGCGAGAGTGCTCCGGCGCTGCGCCGTGCGGTCCGCGTCGGCGATGGCTGGTATCCCATCGGCAACAACCCCCGCTTCCCCATGGACACGCATGCCCGCATCGCCGGACGCCTCGACCGGCTGAAGGGGATCGCCGATGAGGAGGGGCGCGACCTGGCAACGCTGGATCTCGCCTACTGGAGCCACTGGTACAACCTGGGCGAGGAGGTCCGGAACAAGGACGGGGACCGGATGATCCTGACCGGTTCGGCAGATGCCATCGCCAATGATATCGGCGAGATGCAGCGACAGGGCTTCGGCAATCTGATGCTGAACTTCACGGCCGGCAGTGCAGGAGAAACCACTGACCGGATGGCCGCCTTCATGGCCGATGTCGCCCCCCGGGTCGCCTGACGGAGCTATCGCAGACATGACTGAAGACGTACCGGCGGGTTTCCGCCCCGCGCGGCTGCCTGCGCCGTTCATCGAGGGCAATGGCCCGATGTTCTGGCGTGACGAGGACGGCTATCTGATCCTCGGCATCCGGGTCGAGCCGCGCCATACCAATGCGGGTGGCACGTTGCACGGGGGCATGCTGATGACCCTGGTGGACATGCAGCTCAATTCATCACTGAACTACCAGCTCGATACCGGGCTGTTCATCCCGACCGTTTCCATCAACGTCGACTTCCTGGCACCGGCTGTCGCGGGTGACTGGGTACAGGGCCGCACGGAGGTTCTGAAACGTGGCGGCAGCACCGTCTTCACCGACTGCCGAATCATCAAGCAGGACGGCACGCTGATCGCGCGCGCCGCCGGAATCTTCAAACTGCCGCGCAATGGAGACCCCAACGCGCTGGACCCGAAGGAGCTGTTTCAGTGACACCAGAGCAAGAACATGACGTACCGGAGGGGTTCAAGGTCTTCGGCGTGCAGGATGGCCTGTTCGGACTTGTCGGCCCGGTCTTCGGCCGCATCATGGACGGAGAGGCGCATCTGGGGTTCAGGGTGGCGGAGAAGCATCTGAACCCGACCCGCACCTGTCACGGCGGTATGCTGGCGACACTGGTCGATGTCCAGATCGGCTTTGGCTCCGCAGTTGCGCTGAAGCAGCAGAAGTTCTTCCCCACCATCAACCTGAACTGCGATTTCCTCGCCCCCGTCCTGACCGGGCAGTGGGTGGAGGGCCGGACGGAGGTCATCCGTGCCACACCGCGCATGGTGTTCTGCAACGCCATGCTGCTGGTGGACGACAATCCGGTGCTGCGCGCCAACGGCATCATGAAGATCCCGAGCGACCGCGACAGCCGATTCGAGATGACCCGGCCGCAGACATGATCCGCCCCTGACCCGAGATCAGGCGGGAGGGGGAGAGGGGCGGAACGGTCGGCAGTCAGAAACCCGACTCAATCCGCCTTGGGCGGTGCGGCAGCCAGTTCTTCACGGAACACGGTCAGCGCGGCGATGGCAAAGCGAACCATGTTCGCAGGCCGGTCACTGTCGCCGGTCTCCAGGGTACGCTTGACCGTGCTTGCGCCGGCGACGGCGCAGCAACTGTGCCCGGCATCGTCACCATAGCCATTTCCTGTTGGCCCTGCGGCACCGGTCTCCGCCAGTCCCCAGTCACCGCGCATGTTGGTCTTCACCGCCTCCGCAAGGCATGCCGCGAAGGGTTCGGAGCTCGACCGGATGCCGGTCTGCATCAGGGCACGGATATCCAGCCCGGTCAGTTCCCGGATCGATGTGCGATTGTAGATGACCGCACCGCCCCGGAAATAGGTGGAGGCCCCCGGCACGGCCAGAAGTGCCGCAGAGATCAGTCCCCCGGCGGAGGATTCGGCCACCGCCACGCGCTCCCCGCGATCCTTCAGCATCGCGCCGACTTCGGCGCCGAGCCTGAGCAATTCATCCATCGAAGCATCCAACATCCCGTCCCCCCACGTCACAAACCGATTGAAACGACAGTCTCCCCGCGCCAAAGCTGAACCGTCAAGCAAAGCCTCAGGACCGAACCGTGACCGAAAGTGCCGATACAGTACTGCGCCTGCTGACGATGGGGGCTTTCGCCCTGATTGCTGCAACACTGGTCGTTCGGCAACCGCGTCAGTCGCTCACCTGGCTGCTTGTCATCCTGATCGCCTGCACTACCGCCTATCTGCTCTTGAGCGGCGGCGATCCGCTCGCACCCGACATGGGCCTTTTCCGGCTGCTGCTGCTCGGCCTAGCCCCGACAGTTCCCTTTGCGGTCTGGGCGGTGGTCATGACAGCCTTTGATGACGCGTTTCGCCATGTGCGCGTCTGCATTGCCGCGCTGGCATTGCTGGCGGCCATGCAGGCACTTGCCTTCGCCACCCTGCCGGAGGACTTGCGACCCGCGCTGGTGACCCTGCAACGCATCGGCGGGCTGCTGATGCTGTCGCATGCGGTGTTCAGAACCCTCGCCGGCCGCCGTGATGACCTGATGGAGCGGCGCCGGAGGTGGCGGCTGATTGCCGTGGCGATGATGGTACTGCAGGTAACATCGGTTCTGCTGGTCGAACTGGTCGTCACGGAGCCGGAGATGCTGGCCCTGCTGACGCCGGTCAATGCGGGTGCCATCCTGGCTCTGACCTTGCTGTTCGGCGTGTCCTTCCTGACCATCGATCCGGTGGAGCCCCCACAACAGGTCCCGCGGGCCACACCGGGCCAACAGTCATGCCCACCTGACGACAGGGTTGCCGGTCCGCTCCGCGCCTTCATCGATTCCGGCGGCCTGTGGCAGTCGGGGCTGACCGTTGCGGGTCTCGCGGCAAAGGCGGGTGTCACCGAGCATCGGCTGCGTTCCCACATCAATCGGGATCTGGGTTACCGGAACTTCAACGCATTCCTGAATGTGCATCGGGTGGCCGAGGCGCAGAAGAGGTTGGCTGATCCCGAGTTGGCCCGGACACCCGTGCTGACCATCGCGATGGATCTGGGATACGGATCACTTGGCCCCTTCAACCGGGCGTTCCGGGAGATCACCGGCACAACACCCACCGCGTACCGCCGGGAAAACATCGCCGATTCCTGAAAAAGCTCTCCGATTCCTTGATTCATCAGGCCGATCTCAGGATCGACAGGCCATCAGGCCGCGCCCACCGCACAGTGGCTTCATCGTCAACCAGTCAACGATGGAGCCAGAAGAAAATGTCCGGTACCGAAGCACTCAGTCACTTTCCCGAAGTATGGCCGCTGATCTTCGCCTCCGACGCTGCGCGCTACTTCCTGTTCGCCGGAGCAACCTTCGTGCTGCTGCACCTGTTTCGCAGTCGGCTGGAGCGTTATCGCATTCAGCGCCGACGTGCCTCGAACCGGGACATGCTGCGGGAAGTGGGATGGTCGGCCCTGACCGCGCTGATCTTCTCCCTGAACGGCTTCCTGCTGGTCTGGTGCCTGATGCAGATGGACCTTATCCGGATCAGCGAGAGTTCGGGTGCGGCGGTGGTCGCGCTGCAGGTCCTGATGATTGTCCTGGCCCACGATGCCTGGTTCTACTGGCTGCATCGGGCGATGCACCTGCGCCCACTGTTCCGTATGGCGCACCTGACCCACCACAGGTCGGTTACCCCGACCTCTTGGGCGGCCTACGCCTTCGCACCGCTGGAGGCGGTGGCGGAGGCCGTGTTCCTGCCACTGTTCCTGCTGCTGGTCCCTGTCGACAGCGTGACCATCATCATCTTCCTCAGCCACATGATGGCGCGCAACGTGATCGGCCATTGCGGGGTGGAGATCATGCCCCGTGGCTGGGTCGACTGGCCGGTCGCACGCTGGATCACCACTCCGACGCACCATGACCTGCACCATGCCTGCGGCCGCTGGAACTACGGGCTGTACTTCACCTTCTGGGACCGGCTGATGGGGACGGAACATCCCGACTACGCCGACGCATTCCGACGGAACGCCGCGGGAGGGGCAATGCAGCCGGAAGCGGGGGATGCGATTGCAGGTGACGGGACAGTCACCAGACGCGGACGCCTCCGTCGGGTGACAGGCGCGCTGGTTCTGATCATCGGCGCAACGCTCAGCGGCGGGGCAGCCCCGATCCCGGAAGACGGTGCACCCGGACTGTCGGGCATCTGGGCCACGCCGGGCATGGGGGCCCTGGTGCGCATCGCGCCCTGTGATCCGGCCCGGCCAGAGGTCGCGCGGACCTGCGGCACCGTGATCTGGTCATGGGCGACGGACGGACCGCGCGACGTGCGCATCTTCAGCGACCTTGATGCACGTGGCGACGTGATCAGCGGGGCGATGCTCAATCCGGAAGACGGGGAGACCTATGAGGTGACGATGCGGCTCGCCGCCCCAGACCGGATCGACGTCAGGGGCTGCATCTGGATCATGTGCCAGACGCAGGAATGGCGCAGGATCGACGCCTTACTGCGGGAGATCAATCGCGCCAGGGCGTCCGACTGATCACTGCGTCGTCTGCGGTGCCTCCGCCTGCTGCTGACGGTTCTGCTGGTACAGGCGCATGAAGTCGATGGGATCGAGCAGCAACGGCATGAAGCCACCATCCCGTGTCAGGTCACCGATCACCCGGCGGGCGAAGGGGAAGATCAGACGCGGGCATTCGACCAGGCAGGCAATCTCGGTCTGTTCCTGAGGAATGCCGACCAGCGTGAAGACACCCGCATAGGTCAGGTCGATGATGAAAATCGTGGTTTCGCCGGAACTGGCCTGGATATCGAACTTGATCACGACCTCGAAAGTCGCGCCTTCCAGCTGCGCCGCTTCGACGTTCACGTTGATGTTCAGGCCGGTATCCTTCGGCGGCTCCGCCAGTACCGCCGGCGAATTCGGATTCTCGAAGCTCAGGTCCTTGATGTACTGGGCGTTGATGCGGATCTGGGGAGCGGTCTGTTCTTCGGCCATGGTTTCCTGCCTGCGCGTCGGTAAATGAGGGTTGCGCGGGCGTACCATGTGATCTTCACCCGGACAAGCATCGCGCCGATTTACTTGACGTAAGGCATTTGTCGCAGCGATCAGCTCGTATAGACTAATGGCGAAGGCAGGCTGCTGATGCCGGAAACCTTCTGTCTGCTATCCTTGGTTGCATGATGCGTCGTGACCTGTTGCGTGGAGCAACATTTGAGACAGGGACTTCTCATACTGGTGCTGGTTCTGTTTGCTGGTGCGGCTCAGTCCCAGCGATCGGGGCCGGAGGCGTCGGCCCAACCCGACAAGGCAGCCCCCGACTGGGTGCAACCGGTCGATGAGAGAGAAATGCGGCCCTATCCGGAAGATGGAGCCAGACCTTCCGAGAACCCTCCGTCTTTCCGATGGCGACGCCGTGATTCCGGCGACGTCTACGAGGTCATCATCGATCTGGAAGACGGAGGCCAGATCCGGCGAATGGCAGCCACGAATGTGCTGGCCCTGAAGAAACCTCTGCCGGAGGGGCGGCATTCCTGGCAGGTCAGACGGTGGGCCGCCTTCGACAAGGCTGACGGCTGGTCCAGGAAGCGCACGTTCACGATTGTGCCCGGAACACCGGCACGCCTGATCCTGAGCCCGACCGAGGCCTTTGATTTTGCAGCGGGACGGGGACGGCCTCGGCTACTGCCGCCGGACCCGCAACGTTCGCTGACAATCGCCGACGCATACGTGGGATGGAAACGCGAATTCTTCGATGCGGTCGAGAAACGATTGTTCAGGGACAGACAGGCCTTACCGGCAACGGACGGCAATCTCTCCGGGGTTGGTGCGACACAGATGACGCGGGAGGAACTGGTGGCCCTGAGGCGCGACATCCGCGCCTCGGTCAATCGGGTCATGCGCACCATCTATGACGGGATGCTGGTCTGGATCGTCACGAAAGACATCTACAGGGGCGACCCGGGCCTGGAGGAGGCGGCTGAGGCCATGCGCTGGCTGGCCAGTCTGGATCCGCTGGGTACAACGTCGAACAGGGTTTCCGACCTGCTGAACCTGCGGATCGCCGTGACGCTGGCGACTGCCTACGACATCCTTCACGACAAACTGGATCCCATCGACCGGATCAGGATCCTGTCGGTGATCGAAGACCGTATCCAGCAGACCTTCGACGCCTTTGTCGTGGATGAGAGCCGGGCGCTCGCGGCCTATCCATTCAATTCGCACGGCTTCCGTCATTCGCTCGGCATACTGGCCGTTTCCGCGATACTCGCGGGCGAAACACCGCGGGCACGATCATGGTTCAATGCCACATATCCGCTGTTCACCGGTGTCGGCAATCCCTGGGGCGGGGACGATGGCGGCTATGCCAACGGGATCAATTACGGCACCTGGGACACCCTGCACAATCTGGAGTATTGGGACGCCCTGCGGAATATCACGGGTATCGACTATTTCGGTTCGGGCTGGGCGCGCCAGGCAAGCATGTTCCTTCAGTACATCATCCCCCCGGGCACGCCGAGCAGCGGCTTTGGTGATGGCGCGGAGGACTTCAAACCGCTTGTCTGGTCCGAGACCATCCGGATGCTGTTCGAACGGACGCGCGTACCCGAAGCCGGACATCTCTATGTGGAATGGGCGGAATTCCTGAGTGGAAACAGGAGCGACCTGCCTGAACTGGAAGATGAGTTCGCGAGCTGGACATTCCTGCTGGGTGCGGGTGCGCCCCCGGCCGCAATCGATACGACTGCCGAAGTGGTGAAGAACCTGCCCGACTCTGCGATCTTTCCATCGATCGGCTGGGCGGCGATGCACAGTGACCTTGCCGATGTGGACCGGTTCTCGATCCTGTTCAAGTCAAGCCCCTATGGCTCCTTCAGTCACAGCCACGCAGACCAGAACAGCTTCATCATCAACGGGCGTCGACAGAGAATAGCCATCGATTCAGGCTACTATGACACATACAAGTCCCGCCACCATCTGGCCTGGACCACAGAAACGGTCGCCCACAACGCCATTACCTTCGACGGCGGCAAGGGACAGCCCTGGAACAGCCTCGATGCCCAGGGCCGACTTGAAAGCTTCATCAATTGTCCCGGATATGACGCGGTAACCGGAGATGCGACGCAGGCCTACGCAGGTGAATTGCTGGAGGCAAGACGGACACTGCTCTACCTGCGGCCGGACCAGTTGCTGGTTCATGATCGTCTGCGCTCCACCGAGCCACGACAGTTCGAGTGGAACATCCATGCCCTCGCCCGCATGGAATTCGAAGGCCACAAGGGGATCAGCCTGCGGACATCGGACGCCAGTGTCTGCGTGCGACAGATCCATGGCCCGGAAACGGTCTTCAGCCAGAGCGACACCTTTCCCATCGAACCGAGCCGGGAGCTTCAACCCGATTGGCAGCCTCAATGGCATGGCCAGTTCCGCACCAGGCAGAAGCAGGAGAACATGGATTGGCTGTTCCTCGTCTCCTTCGACTGCAATGGCGGGACCGCAACGCAGGTGACACGGCTGGAGTCGGGGGCCCTGCAACTCGGCATCGACGGCAGGCGAGTCACGATTGGTGCCGGAAGGACCAGCGTGATGGGCGCTGACGCAGCATCATGCCGCATCCCTCCGCCTGGTCGCCCCCTGGTCGCGGCGGCAGGGCAGATGCCGAAACCGCAGGATGCAGAGGCGCTCCGTGCAGTGAGGTTGAGGCTTGGCAGATGAAACCGATCCGGTTGGCACTCACACTGGCGCTCACGGCATTCCTGGTCCACGTTCCAGGCGCACGTGCCGATGACGGAAGCTTTCGCGTCCGCATCGCGACCGGCAGCCTGACCGGCGTCTACTACAGTGCCGGCAATGCGGTCTGCAGGGTTCTGGAGAGGCGGTTCGGAGGCAGAGTCGACTGCAAGGTTGTGGAGACAGGCGGTACGGGCACCAATATCCCGATGCTGTCGGAAGGGCGGGTTGAGTTTGCCATCGCGCAGGCAGATATCCTGCTCGCATCCACGTCTTCGGGCAGGACGGAGACCATCGCGGAAGCAAACGGCATCAGGGCGATTGCCGCACTCTATCCGGAAGTGTTCCAGGTCGTGGCGCGTCGCGAACTCGGTCTGGAGCGTGCCGGGAAACTGGTCGATTACCGGACAAACCTGGGCATGCCTGATTCCGGCACACGCAAGACGATCGACGGACTGTTGCGCGCCCTCGACATGTCACTGGATGAATTCAGGTATCCGATGGAAATCCCCGGTTCACGCGATCTTGATGCCTTCTGCAACCGGGAGATCGACGCCTTCGCCTTCGTCTCGGGTGTCCCGAACGGCAAGGTCGCCCTGGCACTGCAGCAATGCGGCGGTGCCATTGTCGGCTTCGTTCGACAGGTCAACGCAGGCTATGTCCGGACGACACCCGGCGTGGAGTTCTATCGGTTCCGAAAGAGCAGCTACCCCGGCATGGTCAGAACGGTCGATACCTTTGCGGTCCCGGCATTGCTGGTGACCCGGCAGGACATGGAGGGGAGCGACGTCAGGCGCATCCTCGGTGCGCTGCTGGACGACATTGCCTACCTGAGCAAGCTGCATCCCGCCTGGTCCGAGATATCCACGGTCAGCATGGCCCGAGACATCGAACCGGCCCTGATGCACGACGGCGCAAAAGCCGAGTATCTGGCCCGGCGGATCCTGCCCTTCAGGTAACTGCGGTGCGCCGACGCGATACTGACAATCAGGTCTCCAGGCGGTAGGCGTCGCCGTCGCGTTTCAGGTGCCCGGCGGTGACACCGGCGAAGTGGGTGCCGATGATCAGCACCGGCTGGTCTGCCAGTTCGTCGAACACCCGGTCGCGGGTCGCCTTCGATTCCGTCGGGTCGTAATCGACGGTCGCGCACCATTCGGTATGGGCCATCTGGCAGGGATGATGAACGAAGTCGCCGGTGATCATCGCCTTCTCGCCCTTCGACTCGATCATGACCGAAACATGGCCCGGCGTGTGCCCGTGGGTCGGTTTCAGGGACACCTCCGGGCAGATCTGATGCGTAGTGGTGACGAAGTCGACCAGCCCGGCGTCGAACACCGGCTGTACGGAATCATCGAAGATCACGCGGCTCTCCTCGTCCGTGTCCTGGTCCCGCCAGTAGTCGAACTCCGGTGTGGCCATCAGGTAGCGGGCATTGGCGAAGGTCGGCACCCACTTGCCGTCCACCAGCATGGTGTTCCAGCCGACATGATCGACATGCAGATGCGTGCACATGACGGTGTCGATGCTCTCGACCGGGTAACCTGCGGCGGCCATGTCCTCCAGAAAGGGCTTCTGCAGGTTGGTCCAGTTGGGATTGGCGCGCTGCTTGTCGTTGCCGATGCAGGTATCGACGACGATCCGCCGATCCGGCGTCTCGATCACCAGCGCATGGATCGACATGATCAGCCGCCCCTCCGGCGTCATGAAATGCGGCTGCAGCCATTCGAGGGGCAGGCAGGCCTCCTTGGTGGCCTGCGGCAGGATGAAACGGGTTCCGCCCGCGACCTCCATCTCCACCACCTTCGTCACCTTCACGTCACCGATTTGCCAGCTCTGCATGTTCCCGCCCTCCCCGACGATGAAAATTCCCGCGCTGCCGCGCGTCGCCCCGTGACATTGGCAGTTTTTTCCGGTAGTCGAAAGCACCAAGCCGACGTGGCTCAATTGGTAGAGCAACCGCCTTGTAAGCGGTAGGTTGGGGGTTCAAGTCCCTCCGTCGGCACCATCCCCCCGAATGGACACAATGATCAGGCGGCAACCTCGACCTGAGTCGGTGGCTGTTCAGCCGTCAGACCATCGAACGGCTGCTTGCAGGTCGCGACGAAACCGTCGATGTCCAGGGCGTTCATGCCGGGTTCCAGCGGGAACTCCAGCACCTCCGTCACCCGTGCCAGGCCGAAGAAGACATAGGCGGCGACCGCCACGATGACGGGCGCGAACCAGCCTGCAATGTCGATGGTGGCGAAGGGCAGCAGCAGGCAGAACAGGGTGCAGGTCCGCTTCACCAGCAACGAATAGACAAACGGCAGCGGCGTGTTCTGCAACCGCTGCAATCCGGCCTTTGCATGCTCCAGTTGATGCAGACGGTCGGAGAAGGCGCGCAGGCCGAATTCGGAAAGCTGCTGGCGTTGCGCGCAGTGATGCAGATACGCCGCGCAACTGCCCAGTGCGGGGCGATGCGACGGCAAGGGCTCACGCCCGATCGCGGCGATCTCGTCGATGAAACCGTGCACATGGGCCTGAACCGCCATGCGGTCGTCTGCAGACGCAAGAAACAGGGTCGTGTCCCGGTCGATGCTGCGCACCTGTCCGATGACGCTGCCCCAGACCTTCCGCGCCTCCCACCAGCGCTCGTAGGCCGCGAAGTTGCGGAAGCCCAGGAACAGCGAGAGGGCGACGCCAAAGATCGCGAAGGGTGCGAAGCTGGTCTGCGGGACGCTCACCCCCGTGCCACTGGCTGCCACCAGGGCGGCGGTCAATGCCGCGAAACCGATGATGTAGGGCAGTACGGCAGGGACGACCGAACCGCGCAGGGCGACCAGTTGGTAGAAGAACGATGGATTGCGGCGCAGTGGCGTGGACAAGGCCCCGACCTCCGGAACAGTACGGTTGATGTGGGTAGGCGGCGAGCCGGGCCTCAATCGAGGAAGCCACGCTCCGCGATGAGTGTGAGCAGGTGTTTCAGCGAGGTCTCGCGCGTCTGGCCGCTGGTGTCCAGCCGGGCCTGTGCCCGGTCGTAGAGCATCTCCCGGCTCGTCAGCAGCGAACGGAGCTGGGTCATGGCCTCCGGGTTGCCAGCCATCGGGCGTTCGTCGCCCTGCGCCCTGACCCGCTGCATGTGTTCGTCGGGCGCGGCCTTCAGCCAGATGGTGTGGAAGCGGGTCAGCAGGGTCTGATAGGTGCGCGGCTCCGCCACGATGCCCCCCGCGACAGCCAGGATCATCCGGTCATGGGTGGCGATGATGCGCTCCAGCGCCTCAGCCTCCAGCGTGCGGTAACCTTCGGGACCATAGAGCCCCATGATCTCGGCGATCTCCATGCCGCCATGGGCCTCGATCTCGCGGTTCAGTTCGACAAATGGCAGATCCAGCGCGGCGCCCGCCATCCGGCCGAGCGTTGACTTGCCCGCACCACGCAGGCCGATCAGGCAGATGCGGTTGGCGCGCCGGGATGCTTCCGGTTCCGGATCGAGCGCCCGCAGCACCGCCTCCTGCGTGTTGCGGTCGGCAGAGCGAAACAGGTCCGCGACCCGCAGCGCCTCCGAACTCCAGGGATCATCCTCCCCAACCAGCCATTCGATGCGATGGTCCAGAGCCAGGGCAACGCGTTTCAGCAGACCGATTGAGATGTTGCCGGCACCGCTTTCAAGCTGGGCCAGGTAACGCGGCGAGACACCGGAAATCTCCGACAGCACGCGGCGGGGAATGCCCTTGCGCTCCCGCGCCTTCCTGACACGCTCCCCCACCTGCAGCATCAGATCGGCGACAGCACGATCCGGGGAGGCCGCATCATCGACCTGTGTCACCTCTCCGCTGAAGGTCGCGATTTCCGCCATGCCGACTCACCCTTGCAATATAATGCAACAAACTAGCCCGGGTTCCGCCGAATGCAATGATGCAGATCAATCGGCGTGGTGAACCGCCCTCTTGCCGCCCCGGTCGTCGTGCCCGGACCTCAGTAGGTCTCGACGTGGTAGCGGCCCGCTTCCCGCATGGCGTCACGCATGGAAAGCCACTGTTCGCCAATGCTCTCGGCTATGCTCACGAAGGCCTTCTCCACGCCTTCCTCCATGCCCCGCAGTCCGCAGATGTAGATGTGGGTATTCGGATCGACCAGCAGGTCGGCCACCTTCTCCTGCTCTGCCAGCAGCCGGTCCTGCACGTACTCCTTCGGCTGACCTTCGAGGCGGCTGTAGACCAGATGCTGTCCCAGCAGGGTTGACGGCACCTTCTTCAGCGGCCCGAAATAGGGCAGTGCCTTCGGTGATCGCGCACCGAAGAACATGGTCATGGCGCCGGAGTTGCCTGCCATGGCCCTCTGGCGACGCATCGTGAAGGCCCGCATGGGGGCGGAGCCGGTGCCGGTGCAGATCAGCAGCAGCCGCGCCTTGGGGTCATCCGGCATCAGGAAGGTCGCGCCGAACGGGCCGGTGACGCGCACCTCGTCCCCCTGCGCCAGGTCGCAGACATAGTTCGAACAGAGGCCCTGATCCTCCCGCTTCACGGTCAGGGACAGATTGTTGTAGTTGGCCCTCTCTCCGTCGCGCGGGCTGGAAACGGAATAGAGTCGCGGCAGGTGCGGGTTGCCGTTTTCGTCCTCGCCCGGTGGAATGATGCCGATGGACTGCCCCTCCAGCACCGGGAAGGTCTGCCCGGCGAAGTCGAGGATGATGTGGCGGACGTCGTGCGACGGATCGTCGGTCAGGCGATAGTTGCCCTGCACCTTGGCCACGGCGGGCTTGCCCAGGTTGTACATGTTGATCGTCGGCTTCTGCGCCGAGGCCGGGGCCTTCGCCTTGCCACCGGCGCCCTTGTGCGCCTCCGCCAGCAGGGCGGCCATGGCGTCGTCCAGTGCCTCGACGCTGGTACTTGCTTCGTCCGCGCCCAGTTCCGCCTGCTCCGGCAGTTCGGTGAATTCATACTGGTCGGAAAGTGAATAGGGCTCCCGCACCACGCGCCATTCATCGATGGAGCCGGTCGGGCAGACCGGGATGCAGTCCATGCAGAAGTTGCATATCTCGGCATTCACCACGACGTTGTTGTCGTCATGCTCGATGGCCCCGATGGGACAGGTCATCTCGCAGGTGTAGCAGCGGATGCAGATTTCCGGGTCGATCAGATGCTGTTTCAGCGGCTTGTTCATCGTGTCACCTCGCTTCCCTGATCGACATCGTTTCGGATCGGTTCCGGCTTCGGACGCAGGGAGCGGACCATGCCCCTCCCCGCCCTGCATCACGCAGCGTGAAGCTGCACGTACTCGAAGTCACCCGGCTTGCTGTCGATACCGACCTTCGGTGCGGCGATCCAGCTTGCATAGGCGCCCGGTTCCGTGACCGGTTTCATCAGCGACTGGATGAATTCTCCATCCGCCTTTGTCGGCAGCCACTGGGCGACATTTGCATCCCAGGTTTCCTGGCTGATCAGATCGCCGGCCGGATTGGCCTTCACAGCCGCGAAGACACCGATCTGGCGATGGAACGCCTCGTCCGGCAGGGTCAGTTCGAAATCGACACCGGCCTTCTGGATGATCTTGTTCCAGCGGCCGACACCACCGGCGGCGTCACGGATGTAGTCATCCCTCAGGCGCATGTTGATCGCCGTCAGGGCCGGTACTTCCTCCGCCACCACGGCCCCGTCACGCACGGTCCGCACGACATAGGTGTCGTTCTTCAACTGGTGATCATCATCGATCCGCGTCTCCATGTAGCGCCCCTTGATGCCTGCGTTGAAGGCATTGGCGGCATTGGTGGAGACTTCCTGGCCGAACAGGTCCAGCGACAGCGAATAATGCAGGTTCAGCTTCTTCTGCATCGTCGGCAGGTCGATCACGCCCAGTTCGCGGATGCGGTCGACGTCCGTCGGATCAGTGATCCCGGCCTTGTTCATCGCCTCGACAGTGGCCTGGATCGTCCGCCCGACACCGGTTTCGCCCACGAACATGTGGTGCGCTTCCTCGGTCAGCATGAAGCGGCAGGTGCGGCTGAGCGGATCGAAACCGGACTGGGCCAGCGACTCAAGCTGCATCTTGCCGTCACGGTCGGTGAAATAGGTGAACATGAAGAACGACAGCCAGTCCGGCGTTTCCTCGTTGAAGGCACCCAGCATGCGCGGGGTCTCGTCAGAACCGGACTGGCGGCGCAGCAGGTCATCGGCTTCCTCGCGCCCGTCCTTGCCGAAGTACTTGTGCAGCAGATAGACCATCGCCCAGAGGTGACGCCCCTCTTCCACATTGACCTGGAAGAGGTTGCGCAGGTCGTAGAGGCTGGGTGCCGTGCGGCCCAGGAAGCGCTGCTGTTCCACCGAGCCGGGCTCCGTATCGCCCTGGATGACGATCAGGCGCTTCAGCATGTTACGGTACTCGCCCGGCACTTCCTGCCAGGCCGGCTCACCCAGATGCTCGCCGAAGGGGATCTTCCGATCCTCCACCTGCGGTGCCAGCAGCACGCCCCAGCGGTATTCCGGCATCTTCACGTGACCGAACTTGGCCCAGCCCTTCGGGTCCACCGAGACGGCGGTGCGCAGATAGACAGGGCTTTCCTGGAAGTTCTGCGGAATCAGGTTGTTCCACCAGTTGATGTAGCCCGGATGCCAGCGCTCCAGCGCCTTCAGCACCTTCCTGTCCGACGACAGGCCGACATTGTTGGGGATCTGCGTGTCGTAGCTGACGTTGATGAGATCGGTCATTTGTCTCTCCTGTATTCAGGCGGTCGCCGCGGGCGGTCCCGCGACGGCCCTGAAGGGTTCAAGCGCTCAGACACGCTCCATGTTGTACTTGCCGCGAATGCCGGTGCCATAGCTCTGCAGTGCGCCATCCGCACCAACCGCATTCGGGCGCTGGAAGATCCAGTTCTGCCAGGCCGTCAGTCGTCCGAAGATACGGGTCTCCATCGTCTCCGGACCAGCAAAGCGCAGGTTGGCCTCCATGCCCGTCATCGCATCGGGCGAGAAACTGGCGCGTTCTTCCAGGAAGATCCTGACCTCGTCCTCCCAGTCGATGTCGTCCAGGATCATGGTCACCAGACCAAGCTCGGAAGCCTCTTCCGCCTCCAGCGACGCACCTTTCTGCGCCTCCGCCGTCGCCACCGATTCCGGCTCGCCGAGGAAACGGGTCTGCAGCCGGGTCAGACCGTTACCCATCGGGAACGGCCCGAAGTTGGCGTCCGTCAGGGTCACGGTTGCCACGGGGCGGTTATCGCCCTCGAACTCGCCTTCCATCATGTAGGACCGGTCAACCGCGAACAGGATCTCGGCCAGGATACCCGCGAAGCAGGAGCCGTTTTCCACCAGTGCCACCAGGGAGCGGGAGGTCACGTCGATCCGTTTCAGGATACGCTTCCAGTACCGCAGCACCTCGTTGGCCAGCCAGTGATCGGCATCATTCATCAGCACGGCTTCATGCGCCGCCAGCAGCACCGGGTCGCCCTGGGTGCGGAATACCATCAGGCCCAGTTCCATCTCGTTCAGCCGCAGGTGCAGGATGGCATCATCCAGTTCCCGCGCCATGCGCAGCATGTAGGCCTGATCTCCCTGCGCCTGGAACGCGGCCATGTCGCCGGGTGCGTCGGCGTCAGGACCATGAATCGTGATCGTTGCCTTGCGGCTCGCCCTGTCGACCGCGACCTCGACCGATGAATAGGTCACGGAACCATCGTCGCCGAACGTGCGATCAAGGAGACCCAGCTTCACGCCTTCGGCAACGTCAGCCTTCGGCGAAGCCTCCGCAAACTCCAGCGCACGCTCTTTCACGGTCTCGTCGAACTTCGAATTCGGGATGACCTCGTCCACCAGACGCCAGTCCTTCGCCTTGCGGCCCTTCACCCCTTCCTCGATGGAGCAGAAGATGTCGGCGAGATCGCGGCGTACCTTGCGCTTGTCGGTCACGCGGGTCAGGCCGCCGGTGCCGGGCAACACCGCCAGCAGCGGCACCTCCGGTAGCGCGACCGAGGAGGTCGAGTCGTCTGTCAGCATGATGTGGTTGCAGGCAATGGCGAGCTCGTAGCCGCCGCCCGCGCAGGCCCCCTTCACGGCTGCGATGTACTTCTGGCCGCTGTCGGCCTCCGCCGCCTCGTAGGTGTTGCGGGTCTCGTTGGTGAACTTGCAGAAATTGACCTTGTGGCTGTGCGCCGCGCCGCCAAGCATGCGGATGTTGGCACCGGCGCAGAAGACCTTGTCCTTGCCCGACTGCATGACCACGACCTTGACCTCGGGATGCTCGAACCGCATGCGCTGGACAATGTCCGCCAGCTCGATATCGACACCGAGGTCGTAGGAGTTCAGCTTCAGCTCGTAGCCATCGAACAGCCCGGCTGTCTCGTCCACATCCATGATCAGATTGGCAACCGGGCCATCATACTCCAGGCGCCAGTGACGGTACTTCGACGGGTCGGTCTGAAAGTCTATGACCTTGGTCATGACGAAGTCTCCTCTCGTGTTCCATTGCCTGCACTATAGTGCGATCAGGCCCTTGCGTAAAGCGCAATATGCATAATATTGCCAATTACAATTATTGTTATAAATCAATTATATACATTCAACGAAACAAATTTGCAGGCGTTATTGAGCATTATTATGCATATTTTGCCTGCTCCACAGCCTGCCAGAAACCCTTGATGTCCATCTGGCCGAGACCAAGGCCCGGCAAACCGCCCCGCGCGACACCTTCCGCGATCCTGTCCGTTGCGATCTGCCGCAGACGCGCCGCCGCTGTTTCGCGTTGCATCACCTTTTTCAGCCCCGCATTGGCAAGCTGGATAAGCCCCTGACAGAGCACCCGTTCCGCAGAGTTCGGTGGCAGCGCCAGCCAGACCGCCTCCAGCACCTCATGCGCCTCCCAGAAATATCCGTCGCGCAGGAAATCGAGACCGAAGGTCCAGGCTGCCGTGGTTGTCAGGCGATCAGCCGGAACAGCGTCCACTGTCGCGCGGATGGCAGCCAGTTCCGGCCCGGCGTGTTCCGGTGTCCGACCGGGCTGGAACGCATGGGGTGGTCGCCATTCGGCGGGCGGCAGTTGTTCCACAACGGCTCAGGCGGCCTGACGCAGCTTGAAGCGCTGGATCTTGCCGGTCGCGGTCTTCGGCAGTTCGGCCACCACCTCGATCCAGCGCGGATACTTCCACTTGCCGATGCGTTCCTTGACGAAGTCCTTCAGCGCCTCGGTCACCACAGCCTCGTCCTGCCCCTGCTTCAGGACGATGAAGGCCTTCGGCTTCTCCAGCCCCTCCTCGTCCCGGTGCGCCACGACCGCCGCTTCCAGCACTGCAGGATGCGCGCTCAGTGCCTGTTCGATTTCGAACGGGGAAACCCATATGCCCGAGACCTTGAACATGTCGTCGGTGCGACCGCAGTAGACAAAGCGCCCCGCCTCCGTGATCTCGTACTTGTCGCCGGTCCGGGTCCATTCGCCCTCGAAGGTGGCGCGGCTCTTGTCACGCTGGTTCCAGTAGCCATCGGCGGCAGATGCGCCGCGCACCAGCATCTCACCGATGCCGCCGGGTCCCACGTCGGCGCCGCTTTCGTCGACGCAACGAACCTCGTAGCCCGGAACAGCCACGCCGGACGTGCCATAGATGATGTCGTCGGGCCGGTTGCTCAGGAAGATGTGCAGCATTTCCGTCGACCCCACACCATCCAGGATGTCGACGCCCCAGATCCTCCGCCAGGCCTGCCCCGTCTGCTCCGGCAGCGCCTCCCCGGCAGATATGCAGATCCGCAGGCGCGAGTCGGGTCGCTCCATCTTCTCCAGTTCTGCAATGGTCGCTGCGTAGAGCGTCGGCACACCGCAGAAGATGGTCGGCTGTTCCTTCGCGACGATCTCCAGCGTGGTTTCAGGCGTCGGACGTCCATTGAACAGGACCGTGGTCGCCCCGACGGAAAGCGGAAACGTGACCGCATTGCCCAAGCCATAGGCGAAGAAGATCTTGGCAACCGAATAGACGACGTCATCCTCGCGAATGCCCAGCACCTGCTGGCCATAGGTTTCCGCGGTTGCGCGCAGACTGCCATGGACATGACGCACGCCCTTGGGCTGGCCCGTGGAACCCGAGGAATAGAGCCAGAAGGCCCCCTCGTCCGCCGAAACGTCGATGGCGCTCATCTCCGGCGCGCCCTCCATGAAGGCGTCATAGCTGATCGTGCCTTCCGGCGCGTCACCGCCGATGACGACCACCTGACGCAGCCAGGGATTGCCGCTGACCACAGGCTTCACGACCTCAAGGAGTTCGGCGGAGACCATCAGGCACGCAGCCCGACTGTCACGCAGGATGACGTCATAGACGGACGTCGAGAGCAGCGTGTTCAGCGCCACGGGAATGACGCCGCCCTTCATTGCCCCCAGAAAGATCTCAGGATACTCGATCTGATCCAGGATCAGACAGGCGACACGCTCCTCACGACCGATACCGGCCCGCGTGAAAGCGCCTGCGACCTGGTTCGTGCGTTGTGCCAGCGCGCCGTAGGTCACGCTGCGCCTGGCACCTGCCGCTTCGCGAAACGCCTGCTTGTCAGCACGCCCTTCATCCAGGTGGCGGTCCACCAGCCAGACCGACGCGTTTTGGTTCTCCGACATGACCATCCTCCCACGGCGTTGTTTTATGTTTTATAATGCAGTTTTAACACTAAAATCAACTTCAATCCGGCAATATGTGCATTTTCATGCATATTTCTTTGGGTGCTAGATCAGGAACAGCGTGATCGATGGAAACAGCACCAGAATCACGACCCGAACCAGATCGGAGCCAACGAAATAGATCACGGCACGATAGGTCTCGACCAACGGCGTCTTCGGATCCATGGCGTTGATGACAAACAGGTTCAGCCCCACAGGCGGCGTGATCAGCCCGACCTCCACCACGATCAGCACCAGGATGCCGAACCAGATCGCCACATGCTCCGGCGACATGCCGAAATCCAGTTCGCTGATCACGGGAAAGAAGATCGGAATGGTCAGCAGGATCATGCTCAGGCTGTCCATCAGACACCCCATGATCAGGTAGAAGACCAGGATGACGGCCAGCACGGTCCACGGGCTGAGTCCCTGGGAAACAACCATGCTGGAGAGTTCCTGCGGCACCTGCGTCAGGGCCAGGAAACCGTTGTAGAAGGCCGCGCCCAGCACGATGAAGAAGATCATGGCCGTGGAGCGGGCGGTCACCAGGAAACTGTCCATCAGGCTGCGTCGGCCCAGTCCGCCGTTCAGCCAGGCAATCAGGCCGGTTCCGGCGGCGCCGACTGCTGCGCCCTCGGTCGGTGTGAACCAGCCGAGATAGATGCCCCCGACGACCAGACCGAAGACCAGCAGCACCGGCCAGACCGCGATCAGCGCAGTCAGCCGTTCCGCCCAGGGTACGCGCTCCGCCACACCGGCCTGATCCGGATGCAGGCGGACATATATCGACACGGCAGCCATGTAGCCGAGGGCTGCCAGGATGCCAGGGATGAAGGCGGCAAGGAACAGCTTGGCGATGTTCTGCTCCGTCAGGATCGCGTAGATGACCAGCACGACCGACGGCGGAATGAGGATGCCGAGCGTGCCGCCCGCAGCAAGCGTGGCGGTCGAGAAGCCGCCCGTGTAGCCATAGCGGCGCAGTTCCGGCAGGGCCACACGACTCATCGTTGCCGCGGTCGCGAGGGAGGAGCCGCAGATCGCCCCGAACCCGGCGCAGGCACCGATGGCGGCCATGGCGATGCCGCCGCGCCGGTGCCCGAGGAAGCTCTCCGCCGCCTTGAACAGGGCTGTCGACAGCCCGCCGAGCGTCGCGAAATGCCCCATCAGCAGGAACATCGGCACGATGGACAGGGAATAGCTGGCGAAGGTCGAGTAGGTCTCGCTCTTCAGCCGCGCCAGCGGCAGGTTGAAACTGCCGGTGACCGCATAGAGCCCGACCAGCCCGACCAGGAACATGGCCAGGCCGATGGGCACCCGGATGAAGATCAGCGCCATGAGTGCCGGGAAGGACAGCAGACCGATTTCGAGATTGCTCAATGGTCCGTCTCCGGTCCGTCGGTCAATATCGTCTGCCCGCTGAACATCTCGTAGCCGCGGACGATGGCCGTGTAGGTACCGACCAACGCGGCGACGACTGCGCCAACGAAACTGGCCGCATAGGCCCACCAGATCGGAAACTGCAGCAGGAAGGTCGTCTCGCCGTAGCTCATCTTGGACCACATGCCCTCGAACAGGCGCCAGGCGATCACGATCAGGACCGCGGCGAAGACCACTTCCGTCACCATGCGCAGCCCCCGGTTGGCACGGGGTGGCAGGAAGTTGGTGAAGATGTCGACGGTGGCATGGCCGCCGGTGATCTGGCACAGCGGCAGGAAGGCAAAGATGGCAAAGGCAATGCCGGCCTCCACCAGTTCGAAGTCACCGTTGATCGGGCCGACGCCGGTGTCGAGCAGTGCCTGCGCCAGGTCGGGCGCAACAGGCGACAGCACCGTATGCAGGAAGCCGTTGAGGCTGCGCCCCATGACCGAGGCGCAGACCAGCAGGATCAGCAGCCCCAGCACGATTCCGCCAAGTATGGCCATGTTCCTGGCCAGCACTGCCATTGCCCTGTGCATCTATCACTCCCGTCAGGCCGGAATGGACAGGCCGCGCAGCATCACCGCGCGGCCCGCCTGTTCCGCGTTGCGCCCCGTGACCTACTTGTAGGCCGCCATCAGCGCCTTTGCCTGGTCGATCAGAGCCTGACCATCGATGCCACGGTCCTTCATTTCTGCCAGCCAGGTGTCATAGACCGGGGCCGCAGCCGCCGCCCAGACAGCAGACTGCGCCGCATCCAGCGTGATGATGTTGTTGCCGCGATCAACCGCAAGCTGGCGGGACGGACCATCGGCATCGGACTGCGTACCACCGGCAAAGACCGAGAAGTTCATGCCGGAATTGTCGTCCATGACCTTCTGCAGGTCAGCCGGCAGGTCGTTGAACTTGTCCTTGTTCATCACCAGCACGAAGGTGATCGTGTAGAGCATCGGGCCTGTGAACTCGGTGTGGTTCTGCACCAACTCAGGCACCTTCAGAGCCCGCGTGACCTCCCAGGGGATCGTGGTGCCGTCGATGACGCCCTTCGACAGCGCCTCCGGCACTGCGGGGACCGGCATGCCGACAGGCGTGGCACCAAGCTGGTTCAGCAGCGCGTTGACCTGACGGGAACCGCCACGGATCTTCATGCCGCCCAGGTCGGACGGGGTCACGACGGGCCTGCTGGTGTGGATCATGCCCGGTCCGTGGACCCAGGTGCCCAGCACCTTCACCGACTTGAACTCGGTATTCTCCATATGCTCCTTCATCATGGTCCAGAACGCGGCAGAGGCTGCGCGGGCGTCATTGACGATGAAGGGCAGCTCGAAGACTTCCGTCGACGGGAAGCGGCCCGGTGTATAGCCGACCACGTTCCAGGTCATGTCGATGGCGCCATCCAGCACCTGGTCGATCAGTTGCGGCGGCTTGCCGCCAAGCTGCATGGACGGGAAACGGTTGATCTTGATGCGGTTGCCGGAGGCAGCCTCCACCTTGTCGGCCCAGACATCGATGATGTCCGCCGGGATCGTGGCCTGCGCCGGCAGGAAACTCTGCAGGTTGTACTCGTAGTCGGCAGCCGTTGCGGCGGACGCGAGGCCCAGCGCCAGCGCGGCACCACCCGCGATGTTCATGAGTGATCGGTACATGGTCATTGTTTTCTCCCTGTTGACCTTATTGTTGCATGATAATGCGTCTTTTGCGCATTTTTGCAAAATATTGCAAGAACTAATTGGCGATCTGTTCCCGGTTCCGGGTCTCCCCCGAGACTGCACCTTCCAGCCCGGTACTGCCATAGAGCCAGTCGATCTGATCGTACCAGTCCGACGGCGTTCTGGCGCTCATGACCGCATTTCGCAGGGCGGCATGGGCACCGGCAGGATGATAGACGTGCTCTCCGATCTCGCGCGACTGCAACTGCACCCGTGCGGTGCGCAACCGGCGCCTGTTCTGATAATTCACCAGAGCCTGACCGATGTCGCTCCCCTGCCCCACCTCGTGCGACAGGCAGACCGCATCTTCCATCGCCATGCAGGCACCCTGCGCGAAATACTGCAGCATCGGATGCGCGGCGTCACCCAGCAGCGCCACGCGCCCGTCCACCCAGTCCATGATCGGGTCGCGGTCGCAGAGCACCCAGAGCTTCCAGTCCCGGCCACGCTCGATGATCTGCCGCGCGACAGGGTTGACATGTTCGAACCCCTTCTCCACCTCGGCGCGGCTGACGGGCAGACCCGCCACCGGTTCCGGGGCATCGTTGTGATAGGTGACGACCAGATTGAACAGCTTCCAGCCGGACAGCGGATAGTGAACGATATGGCACTTCGGCCCGGCCCAGAGCGTCGCCGCATTCCAGCGCAGGTCCTCCGGCATCTGTTCCACCGGGATGACACTGCGATAGGTGGTATGGCCTGAAACGCGTGGTGCACCATCTCCCACCAGTTGCTGGCGGACGTTCGACCACAGCCCGTCGGCACCGATCAGCGCCAGGCCGGTGACCTGCTCTCCATCCTCCAGCAAGGCTGTCGCCGTCCCGCCATCCTGCGCATAGCCCGCGACACCTGCGCTGGTGCGCAGTTCCACCAGGTCGTGATCGATGCAGGCCTTCAGAAAGACGCCATGCAGGTCGCCACGATGCACGACAGCGTAAGGATTGCGGAACCGGGTCCGGAAGGCATCATCCAGCGGGATCCGGGTAATCTCCACCCCGCTCAGGGCATCCATCAGGCGCAGGTTGTCGATGTAGATCGCCATGGCCCGGGCCGCGTCGCCGACACCCAGGTAGTCAAAGGCGTGAAACGCGTTCGGCCCCAACTGGATTCCCGCCCCGATCTCCCCCAGTTCCGCTGCCTTCTCCAGCACGATGGAACGGATGCCCTGCTGCGCCAGACCGATCGCCGTGGCCAGTCCGCCGATGCCGCCTCCTGCGATGACGATCCGATCCATGCTCATTGTTCTTCTGCTCCCACAATCAGGCGGAGGCAAGCAGGTCGGCGTTGCCACCCGCCGCTGTCGTATCGACGCAGATCGCACGTTCATGTGCATAGGCCTGCGGGCAGATCCGGCTGTCGATCAGGGGCATCAGCGCGCCTTGGCGCCGGGCCATCGCCTTGCGGTATGCCGGATCACCGGGCGCACAGGCCACCCCATCGATCTCCATGTCGCTCAGGAATTCCGGCGCGACGGTGCCGTCCAGCGCGACCACCGGCAGACCTGCCTGGGCGAGCGGACGGATCCGCGCCGAGACATCCGGCGCAATGGCAAGCACCCGATTGCCCGCGCGCAGGGCCTGCACGGCCTGATCCAGCGCCGTGTCAGCATCGGGACCAAGGCAGAGCACCGTACCGCGCGGATGCAGCCAGAGGTAATTCGCCTCACCGGTCGGTCCGGGCAGATCGACCGGCCCCATGTCCAGCGCCGCCGCCGCGGTCATGGCCTGGCGTGCCCGCCCGCGCAGTGCCGTACGCAAGGCGGCGAGCACCTCGTCACCACGGCCACCGGCCTTGAGCTTCTGCAGCTTGCGGAGCGCCGCAGTCACCTGTGCCTGATCGAGAGAAGGCTGACCCGCTGCAACACCGGCCTCGGCTTCCTGCTTGCGGAACCGGGAGAGATAGTGCGGTCCGCCAGCCTTCGGCCCGGTACCCGACAGTCCCTCCCCGCCGAAAGGCTGGGAGCCGACGATGGCGCCGATCTGGTTGCGGTTCACGTAGACATTGCCGACGGCGATGGAATCGACCAGTTGCTGCACCCGCCGGTCGATCCGCGTGTGCACGCCAAAGGTCAGTCCATAGCCCCGGCCATTGATCGCCTGCACGACCTTCCCCAGATCCCCGGCGCGGAAGGTGGCGACATGCAGGATCGGCCCGAAGACCTCCCGCTCCAGCGCCTCGATGCCGGAAACCCGGACAATGGACGGCTGCACGAACAGCCCCGTGTCCGGCACATCAAGCTGCTTGCCCAGCTTTCCGGCCCGGCTCTGTGCCGCGCAATAGTCGGCGATACCCGACTGCGCGTCCTCGTCGATGACCGGCCCAACATCCGTGCTCAGGTCCCAGGGATCACCGACGCGTAGGGCATCCATGGCCCCGGAAAGCATCTCCAGAATCCGGTCGGCCACATCCTCCTGCACGTAGAGCATGCGCAGGGCGGAGCAGCGCTGGCCCGCGCTCTGGAACGAACTGGCCACGATGTCGCGCACCGCCTGCTCCGGCAGCGCCGTCGAATCCACGATCATCGCGTTCAGGCCGCCGGTCTCCGCGATCAGCATCGCATCGGGTGCGGTCTCGGCCAGTTGCCCCTCGATCATCCGTGCCACTTCGGTCGAGCCGGTGAAGCAGACCCCGGCAATGCGTGGATCTGCGGTCAACGGCTGCCCGACGGTCGGGCCATCGCCACAGACAAGCTGCAACGCGTCAGCCGGAACGCCTGCCTGATGCAGCAGCGCCACCGCGCGTGCCGCGATCAGCGGGGTCTGCTCCGCAGGCTTCGCGATCACCGCGTTGCCGGTGACGAGTGCCGCCGCCACCTGCCCGGTGAAGATGGCCAGCGGGAAGTTCCAGGGCGAGATGCAGACGATCACGCCGCGCGCCGTGCCCTCCTGCTCCGCCACGGATGACTGGTCAGCGTAATAGCGCAGGAAGTCCACGGCCTCCCGCACCTCCGCCACGCCATCAAGCTGCGACTTCCCGGCCTCCCGCGTGGCGACCGCCATGAACTCGATCATGTGCTCTTCATACAGGTCAGCGGCGCGGCGCAGCATTGCCGCGCGCTCCGCGACCGGTGTCGCTGACCAGTCCGGGAACGCGTCCACTGCCTTGCCGATGGCCGCGACGGCGTCCGCCGCGTTCGCTTCCGCCACCTGTCCCACGACTTCATCCGGTCGCGCAGGATTGGTCACATCACGGTTGCCGCCCGTTCCGGACCCCGCCTGCCAGGTGAAGGGTGGGGCGAAGGGGGCACGACCGGCCTCGACCTCCGCCACCGTGAGCGGATCGGTCAGGTCGATGCCGACCGAATTGGGCCGCGCCGGCCGGAACAGGTCTTCGGGCCGCCGGATCGCCGGGTTGGCAGTGATGCCATCCGCGATCCCGAGCATCGGATCGGCGGCGATGGTCTCCGGCGCGATGGCCGGATCGACGATCTGATGCACGAAGGAGGAATTGGCCCCGTTCTCCAGCAGCCGCCGCACCAGATAGGCCAGCAGGTCGCTGTGCGCGCCCACGGGCGCATAGATGCGGCAGGGCACACCGCTTTCGGTCTTCAGGATATCGTGCAGCCGCTCCCCCATGCCATGCAGGCGCTGGAACTCGAAGCCGCTGCGCTGCTCTCCGGCCAGGTGCAGCACCGCCGCTGCCGTATGGGCGTTGTGGGTCGCGAATTGCGGATAGATCCAGTCCCGTGCATCCAGCAGCTTGCGTGCGCAGGCCAGATAGCTGATGTCGGTATGGGTCTTCCGGGTAAAGACAGGGAAACCGTCAAGACCCATGACCTGGGCCTTCTTGATCTCCGTGTCCCAATAGGCCCCCTTCACCAGGCGCACCATGATGCGGCGATCAAGCTTGGTGGCCAGCGCATGCAGCCAGTCGATCACCGCGTGCGCCCGCGGCCCGTAGGCCTGCACGACGACACCGAAGCCATCCCAGCCTTCCAGTGACGGATCACGCAGCACCCGCTCGATCACATCCAGCGAGGTGTCGAGACGATCCGCCTCCTCCGCGTCGATGTTGAAACCCATGCCGGCGTCCCGTGCCGCACGGGCAAGCTCCAGCGTCCGGGCAGCCAGTTCCGGCACTGCCCGCTCCCGCTGGGCAAACTCGTAGCGTGGATGCAGCGCCGAGAGCTTCACGGAGATGCCCGTGCTGTCGTGCATCCCCGAATTGCGGCCATGTTCCGCCAGTCGGCCAATCGCGTTGGCGTAGGACGCGTGATAGCGGTCGGCATCATCGGCGGTCAGCGCCGCCTCCCCCAGCATGTCGAAGGAATAGCGATAGCCTTTTGCGATCATGCGGTCGGCGCGCTTGATCGCCTCGTTGATCGTGCGACCCAGCACGAACTGGTTGCCCATCTCCTGCATCGTGCGGGTAACAGCGGTGCGGATCACCGGTTCGCCCAGACGCCGCACCATGCCGCGCAGGGTGGCGACCACACCGCCCTCCCGATCATCCAGCATCTGCCCGGTCAGCATCAGCGCCCAGGTCGATGCATTGACCATCAGCGATCCGGAATCCCCGACATGCGCGGCCCAGTCGTGCGGTACGATCTTGTCCTGGATCAGGTCATCGATGGTCTCCGCATCGGGCACACGCAACATCGCCTCCGCCAGGCACATCAGGGCCACGCCCTCGCTGGTGGACAGGCCGTACTCGCCGAGGAAGCTCTCCATCATGGTGGGGGCACCGCCGGAGCGGACCGCCCGCACCAGAGCGGCTGCGCGATCCGAGATGGCAGCGCGGTCAGCCTCGGTCAGGTTCGCCAGCGCGGCCAGATGCCCGACGGCACCGACTTCCTCGGCGCGCAACTGCGTCCGCATTCGCTCCCGCAATTCACCCAGCATCCGGCTCTCCTGTCAGTACGATCCGTTCACGCCATTCCGCGACCTGTCTCGCGGATCATTGCATGGTTTTCAAGGCACCGCACAGGGTGCCAGCATGTCTGCATTCAGTGCGTCTGCCCGCGCCGCCGTCCGGCTGCTGGCCGACATCACGCCCACCACCCGGTAGCCGTCCGCGACCGCCTGCAGAACCGGCGCGCCAGAGGTTCCGGGCCGGACAGGACAGGCGACACGTATCCCGCCACCATCCTCCAGCTTCCAGACCTGGCAGTGGTGGGGCTGCAGCATGTGGGCACGCGGAATGGCATAGCCGGGAATCAGCAGGTCGTCGCCCGGCGCGATACGCCTGTCCTCGCCGCCGTCCCCCAGCACGAAAGCGGGGGCGTCCGGTGCGGCATTGCACAGCACCGCGATATCGCGTCCGCGAATGGTGTGCCAGGCCGCGCGCGGCGCGGCGATGTGCTGTACCAGATCACCCCGGTCATAGCCGCGCAGGAAATGCACCTGCTCCCCGTCCCAGCCGGGCATGCAGTGTGCTGCGGTCACGACATGGCCGCCCTCGACCACGAAACCGGTGCAGTGAGACCGGTTGCGGAAACCGGCGTGATTGATCCGACCGCTAGCGGACGCCAGCAACGCATCATCCGCCATCGCGGTCGGCGCCAGTCCCGAACCGAGTACCAGCAGACCCAGCAGCAGCAGGCTGAACCGGGGCATGCGATCCGGCTAGAGCTTGATCGTCAGCCCGCCGTCGACCATCAGCATGTGACCGTTGACGTAGGACGCGGCTTCGGAACACAGGAAGATCGCGGCACCGGCAATCTCGTCCGGATCGCCCCAGCGCGCCACCGGGGTCCGCCCCTCCACCATCGCGGTGAATTCGGCATCTTCCATCAGGGGACGATTGAACTCGGTCCCGAAATAGCCCGGACCGATGCCGTTCACGCAGATGCCCTGCGCCGCCAGCTCGTTCGCCAGCGCCTTTGTCAGTCCGGCAACGGCATGCTTGGTCGAGACATAGGACACGATGCCGGAGCGCCCGATGTGCGACATGACGGAGCCGATGTTGACGATGCGGCCATAGCCGCGTGGCACCATCAGCCGCGCCGCCTCCCGCGACATGACATACAGGGAGGTCAGGTTGGTATCGACGACCTGGCGGAAGTCCTCCGTCGTGCTTTCCAGCAGGGGAGAACGGACAACGGTGCCCGCGTTGTTCACCAGGATGTCGAGACGGCGGTGATCGGTGACGATGGAGGCCAGCGCATCCTTCGCCGCGTCCTCATCCGTCACATCGAAGCAGCGCAGGTCGGCCTGGCCGCCCTTGTGCTCGATTTCCGTGACAACCTGCGCCAGCGCGTCCTCGTTCCTGGCATTGACGACAACACGTGCGCCCGCGGATGCCAGACCCAGGGCAATCGAGCGGCCAAGCCCCCGGCTCGCGCCGGTTACCAGTGCAATCCGGTTGTCGAGCCTCAACTGATTGAACATCGCGCTATTCCTGTCCCCGAATGATTCCGAACCGGGCCCTGATCCCGAAATCCTTCACTACCGTGACAGCCTCACTGGGTCCAGTTGCCATTGTCCTGCAGGAACCATGTTCCGCGCGGCGCGGACTTGCGTATCTGTTGCGCATAGACCCTGCCCACCTGCTCGAGTGAAACCCCCTGCGCCGCCGCACGTTCCCGATAGATGTTGAGCCGCTGCGCATTCACGCCCTCGACAAACTTCGCCGTGGCGGTCCCGCCGTCGCGCGCGACCACCAGACCATCGAAGCGTTCACCGACTGCACCGGAACTGCGCAGCGCGTCCAGCGACTGGGCCATGGCCGGACTGCCGCCCATGGCTACCGTCAGAGCAAGGGCAGCGGCGAGCATCAGAAAGGTACGGCGCAGCATCAGAAAATCCCCGGATTGGTTGTGATGTCCTTCTTGGCGGCTTCCTCCAGCCGGACCCGCACATCCGCATCCAGCTTGATGTTCAGGTTGATGGTGATCGGCTCCTTGGGGGCCTCCACCTGAACTGTCGGCGTACAGGCAGCCAGCAGCAAGGCAAGTGCCATCACGCCGCCGATACCGGACAGACCGGTAACGCGCTGCCTCCGCCACTTGTCCGATTCTGCTGTCATGACCATTTTCCCGAAGATGCCTGCCGACATGCTGCTGCCTGACCGGATCTACTGCAAGGACTTGATGCCCTGCTCGATCACGCCACTGGATGCCCGATATACCGTCAATATGGTCGCAAGAAGGCGATCCGCATCCCCGCTCACCGAAATGTTGAACCGGAACGGATGCCCGTCGAGCACTGCCGGATTGAGACCGCCAAGCGTGACCAGCATCGTCGTTTCACCTTCCAGCGGCTTGTCGAGACTGACTTCCAGCAGGTCGTAGCGGAAGTCCTCCAGCGTACGGATCATCAGGTCGACCTCCTCCCCTCCCTGCTGCCCGAGGATGCCGCGCAGCACATTGCCATCCAGTTGCAATGTCCCTGGACCATCTGCAATCAGCTTGCCCTGACGCACCACGACGCCGTTTTCGCCGACGATCTCCACCGGCAGGGTACCGGACAGGCTGCCGGTCAGTATGAAGTCCTCCAGCCCAGCCAGATCGACGATCTCCGCCATGTCGATGCGGCTCAGGGCAACCTGGATGGGACGGCGTTCCTCCTCGGGGCGCAGTGTGAAGGGCAGGATCGCCAGTTCGCCCCCGAACACCGAGCCTGCCAGATGTTCGACCCGCGCCACGGTCGCCTCACCTTCCTGCTGCGTCGCGAAGCGGAGCTCCAGATCGGTCATCTCGAACGGGCCGGACAGACGCCCGATCCGAACCTGCTGCACGCCTCGTGTGGCTGGCGGCACGAGACTCTCAAGTTGCAGGCTGGTGTTGATATCCGAGAGCTTCACCTCCGGCACGGTCACCCCGCCATTCCTGACCGAAACCGCAAGATTTCCCGACAACCCCTTGCCGAGACTGAATTTCATGTCGCCATTCAAATGGCCATCGGTCAGTTCCATGCCCTCCGGCAGGACGCCGCCCCGCAGCAGGTCGGACAGGACAGACAGGGCCGTTTCGGGCAGGGCAATACGCGCCTCACCCGTTCCGGAAGCCTTGTCCGCAACTGCTGAAACATCAACGCCTGCCGCTCCGGCTTTCAGCCTCCCTGCAAGGCTGGCACCCGCATCCGTGGCATCAAGCACGCCGATGAATGCTGCTGTGGGAACGGCAATGCCCAGTGTGGGATCAACGCGCAATTCGTCGATGGCAACTTCTGCTCTCAGGCTCTGCGGTGAAGGGCGTACCTTTCCGGCGAGCCTGATCGGCCCGGTGCTGGCGACATCCGCAACCGACACGCCCTCCCCACGCAGGTCAACAGACCCGTACATCGTGCCAAACCCGTACCCATCCAGGTCCACGTCCGCGCGCCAGGGACTGACCGTGATCGGCATCCCTTCCATCCCGGCAATGTTCACATGACCGGAAGCGCCTTCAACCACCCCCTTCACTACCATGCCCTTGCCGGGCACCATCGCGAACGAAAAGTCGTCGAAACCGATTTCCGAACTCGAAAGGATCGCTGTGCCGTCTGCAACGGAGAGCGACCCGGCCTTCACCTTGCCGTCCAGCATGACGCGCAACCGCTCGGCGGAATGGGCGGCAAAGTCCATTTCAAGCGATGCGGACAGATCACCGGCAGTGGAGTCTGTCAGGGACAGTAATGCGGCCGCGGCATCGAAGCGTCCACGAAGAGCCGCCCCATCCGTTATCTCCACATCACCGCCGAAGCGCAGTTGATCAAGTTGCTGGCCGTGAAATGCAAGGCCGGTCAGGCGGATGTTCGTGCCTGTCGCCTTCAGACCGTGTTCCGAAATTCGGGTATCGCCCAATTCGGCAGCCAGCCTCAATGGCGCGCTTTCCGCGTCAACCGCTCCAGCCAGCGAGAGAGAGAACGGATCGGATAGCGTGACGGTCGCCTGCAACCCTGGTCTGGCCCGAAGCGTCAGGCCCGAAGCATGAGAGATAGCCAGAGGCTTCAATGCATCTGGTTCAACAAATTTCTCTACTCTTACCTTCAACTCATTGAAATTCATATTCATAAATCCGTCGCGAAGCCTGCCATCCGCTTCCAGGTCCGCGGCAATGGCACCGGTTCGCTCACCTGCCGGATGAACATCTGCGGGCAGCCTGAACGAGCCGGCAAGCCGGGCCTCGCCCGCCATGCTGTCGATAAGTCCCCCGATGTCAGACCAAATGACGCCGTCGTCCGCCGTAGCCACCATCGCCAGCGCAAGATCAGCAGAGCCGCCAGTCACCGGAGTTTCGCCCACCGCCTCGGCCACAACGGCCAGCAAGCCGGAGAGGTCGTCGAAATTGGCCTGCACACCCATATCGATCGCAGGTCGGTCGAAGGGGGTCGCAATCAGCAGACTGGCTGTCACTATGCCCCCTTCGGTTTCTCCAGCAATGTCCGCTGAAATCAGACCCGACTGCCTGGCCAGCGCGACATCAAGAGACTGGAAGCGAAGCGGCCCGGACAGTCCCGGCACCCAGAACGTCGCCTCATGTGCGTTCAGGTCAGCTACGCCAGCAAGGTCGGCATCCACCGTGACCGAGAGCGCACCTTCCCCCCTTGCGTCTGCGCTGACCACGCTGAAGGGGCCACCCCCGGTCAGGCGTCCTGCTTCCAGGCGGTATGAGCCTTCCATGCGCAGCATCAGGAAATCGGGGTCGTCTTTCACAGTCAGCATGAAGTCATGCAGGCTCAGCGGGGGTAGATCGGTTGGCAGAGACGGCAGCCGGGACGGGTCGGCGTTCGGGCCGTCAACGGGGCCCTCCAGCAATGCCGTCAGCGGACCAACGTCCAGAGCGCCATGCTCCCTCTGCGCCGCGACGCTAACGCCATGCAATGCAACCGAGGAAACCTCGATCCCGTCGAACCCGACCAGAATGCGTCGCACGCGGACATGCGGCCCATCCTCTGGTCCGAAAAGGACAAGCTCAAACTCCAGAACTTCCGGATCCAGCGCGGAAACCCTCAATTCGACTGGTCCGAAGCCCTCCCGCTCGAGATAGGCAATTGCCAGGGCGCTGACGATGGGCTTGCGGGCAATCACCAGGCCGACGGCCACAACCACCAGCACAAGCGCAAGGACAATGAGGATGCGTCCGACGCGCGCCATCGCCGTGATGCTAACGCCGTCCGGCGGCATGCGCCGCCTGGCCTTCCAGGATCGACCATTCGACGATGTCACGCAGGACGGCCCCCAGTGCCGCGTCGAAGGCGCGGATATTGGCCCGCATGCCGCCACCTTCCGGCTGGGCCGTTGCCTCGAAACTGGCGGAATTGATGATCAGTTGCCGCGGCTGGCGGATCAGCTTGGCATTGACGCGAACCCGGACGACACCACTGCGATAGGGCTCCACCTGGAATTCGCGCAGTTCGGTCTTCAGGCTGAAGTCGGAACGCAGGCCAATGGCCTGCCGTCCGACCGCAACGATGGTGCCGCTGTTCTCGAAGCTTTCCACCAGCAGAGTCTGGATCATCTTCGGTGCCCGTTCGGTCCAGCGGCTGTCGGAGAAATACTTCAGCTCGATCTCGTTGGGCTTCACGGCGATGCGCGAACTGTCCAGGCCACCGGCAGCCAGCGGCTCCTCGATCACCAGTTGCCACTCGACGGCAGGCAGCCCCGCCTGGAAGGTGCTCTTCGGCGTCAGGGTGAAGATGTTGGACGCTGCCTTCGGCACCCCCAGGAAGTTACCGCAGGCTGCCAGTGACAGCGCCGCGACCAGCGACAGGGCGATCAGGGTCAGTCGGGTCATCTGTTTCATTCCGCGTCGAACTCCGCCGCTTCAACACCCAGCAGGGTCTGTGCCCCGCCTGCTTCCAGCCGCTCCGTCAGGCGTGAGATTGCCGCCACCATCAGACGTGCCTCCGTGATGAAGCGCTGCGCCTCCGACAGTCCGTCATGGGTGAAATCGACCAGCGGCTGCTCACTGCCCTGCACGATCCTGTTCACGGAGGTCATCGTGGCAGCCAGATCCCGGTTGGTGGCCCGCAGCTCGTTTACCAGCGCACCGAAGTCCACCGACACGGCCTGATCGATGCCGATCATGGTTCCGCGCGCCACGGCCATTGTCTCGGACAGGTCATCCACCAGGGCATCAGCCTTGCCTGCAGCCGAGGCGACGCTGGCCGCGCTCCGCTCCATCGCGATCAGGGTGTTCTCGATCCCCGACTGCTGGTTGGCCAGCGTGCCGGTCAGCAGCTTCAGATCGGAAAGGATGCCGGCGAACTGCGCCTGATTGTCTTCCCCCAGCAGGTCAGCCAGACGTTCGGAAACAATGATCGCACGCCCCAGCAGTTCGGGCGCGCCGGAGAACAGCCGTTCCAGTTCCGATGGCGCAGAGGGGATGATCGGTCGTTCCGCGAGCGGCGGGGTGGTCAGCAACGGGCTGCGGGCGACCGCGCCCTCGATATTCACATAGGCCACGCCGGTGATGCCCTGCAGCTTCAGTTTGGCGACATCGCCCTCGCGGATGGGCGTCGCCTCGTCGACATCCACCACGGCGCGCACCTGGCTGGGATCATCCGGGTCGATGACGATCTCCAGCACCCGCCCGATCCTGATGCCGCGATAGCGAACATCGCCACCGACGGCGAGGCCCGCGACGGATCCTCTGAAGAAAATGTCGTAAGTCTTTGTCCTGCTGTCGATATCAGCACTCGACAACCATACGACCATGCCCATGAACAGCAGGGTGAACAGCAATACCGCACTGCCGATCAGCACATGGCTCGCACGGGTTTCCATCATTGCCTCGCTTTTCGGGCCGCACGCGCTCTCGGGCCGTGAAAGTAGGATTGCAGCCATGGATGCGGATGCTCTTCCAGTTCCGCAATCGGCGCGACAGCCAGGACCTTTCGCTCCGCCAGAACCGCCACACGGTCGCAAATCGCATACAGGCTGTCCAGATCGTGGGTCACCATGAACACGGTCAGGCCCAGGGTGTCGGACAGTTCCCGGATCAGCAGGTCGAAATCCGCCGCCCCGACCGGATCGAGACCGGCCGTCGGCTCATCGAGGAACACGATCTCCGGATCCAGCGCCAGCGCCCGCGCCAGACCTGCCCGCTTCCGCATGCCGCCCGACAGCTCGGAAGGGAACTTGGCACAGGCATCGTGCGGCAGACCGACCATGGCGATCTTCAGCCCCGCCAGTTCATCCATCAGGGCCGCTGGCAGGTCCGCATGCTCACGCATCGGGGCCTCGACATTCTCCGCAACCGTGAGGGAACTGAACAGCGCACCGTTCTGGAACAGCACCCCCCAGCGCTGCTCCAGTTCCCGCCGGTCAGCGGCGTCCAGTCCGGCGAGTTCCCGACCGAATACCTCGATTTTCCCCGCTGCCGGGCGGTTCAGTCCGATGATGGTCCGCAGCAGGACGGACTTGCCGGTGCCTGAACCACCGACGATGCCCAGCACTTCCCCTTTCCGGACCTCGAGATCCAGTCCCTCATGCACCACCTGTGATCCGAAGCGCGTGAGCAGTCCCGACACGCGGATGATCGGTTCATTTTCTTCCTCAAGCACCATCTCAGCTCAAACTCCGACAATGTTGAAGAATATGGAGAAAATGGCATCAACCACGATGACGATGAAGATCGCCTGAACCACCGCGACCGTCGTCTGGCGTCCCAGTGAGTCCGCGCTGCCGCCGGTCTGCAGCCCGGCGTAGCACCCCACCAGCGCGATCAGGGCGCCGAATACCGGGGCCTTCACCAGCCCGACCAGCAGGGTCCAGAGCGAGACCGCATTCGTCAGCCGGTCGACATAGAGCGTTGGGGGAATGTCGAGCGCCACCCACGCCATCAGCCCGCCGCCGATCAGACCCATCAGGTCGGCAAACAGGGCCAGTGGCCCCATCATCAGGAACAGGGCGAGCACCCGCGGCAGCACCAGCACCTCCACCGGGTCCAGCCCAAGCGCACGCAGCGCGTCCACTTCCTCGTTCACCTTCATGGAGCCAAGCTGGGCGGCGTAGGAACTGCCGGACCGTCCGGCCACGACAATCGCGGTCAGCAGGATCCCGATCTCCCGCAGCACCGACACGCCGATCAGGTTGACCACGAAGATCTCGGCCCCGAACCGCTGCAACTGCGCCGCCCCCTGAAAGGCCAGCACAACACCGACGAGGAAGGAGATCAGGCCCACGATGGGCAGGGCATTCAGTCCCGCCCGCTCCATGTGATGCACCGTTGCGGTCAGACGCAGCCGTGCCGGTCGGCGCAATGCCCCCATCGCGGCAGCCACCGTGGCACCCATGAAGCCGACCATCGCGCCGGCCTCCCGACCGGCCTCCAGCGTCGCATTGCCCAACCGCGCCAGGATGATGACAAAGGGATTGCCGCCCCGCGACGGGTCGGCGGGTTCCGCCCGTGCGGCAGACACGCGCTGCACAAGCTCCGACACACCGTGTGGCGCGGCGGTAATCCCGTCCGGCAGGGAGATCGACAGCCGGTCCGCCAGTCTCAGCAACAGCCAGGCACCCGTGGTGTCGAACCCGGTGACACCGCCCAGATCAAGCTGGCTGACGGAACCGGGCTCCAGCCGCACCTGTCGGATCAGATTGTCGATCCTGCGCGCGTGCGCGACCGTCCAGTTGCCCTTCAGATGCAGCACACCCCCCTGCCCCTGCTCCAGCCAGGTCGTGTCGGAGGGCTGGTTGCCTTTGGCCCTGGCAGTGGAAATAGTGGCCACCTCGGAAATCACCATCACGGGAAGGACTGAAATGCCCCGGTTCGATGCAAACATAGACCTCTTGTTCACCGAACGGCCATTCCTTTCCCGGTTCCAGGCGGCGCGCGATGCCGGGATCGATGCCGTCGAGATCCTGGTTCCCTACGCCCACGACGCGAACGAGATCGCTTCGGCAGCCCGGACAGCAAACGTGGAGATTGCCCTGATCAACACGCCGATGCCGGATGCGGAGTCAGGCGACATCGGCTGCGCGGCACAGCCTGACCGGCGCGAAGAATTCGAACGGCTGATGGCTCAGGCACTGGAAACGGCCACGACCATCGGTGCGGCGGGCATTCATGTCATGGCAGGACATGGCAACGCCGGGGACAAGGTGGCCAACGACTGCCTGGTCGCCAACCTGAAACAGGCAGCGATCGAGGCAGGTCCGAGCGGCATCAGGCTGATGCTGGAGCCGTTGAACACGGTCGACCGGCCCGGATACTTCCTGACCACCAACGACCATGCCTGCCGGCTGCTGGACCGGATCGGGGCAGCGAACGTGCGACTGCAGTTCGATGCCTATCACACCCAGATCATGACCGGCGACCTGACCCGTGCCTTTCGCGACCTGTTTGATCGCATCGGCCATGTCCAGATCGCCAACCCGCCGGACCGTCATGAACCCGGCGTGGGCGAGGTCGATTTCGACTGGTTCCTGCGCCTGGTGGACACGATGGGTTACCCCGGCCCCGTCGGGCTGGAATACACCCCCTCGACAACGACGGAGGCCAGCCTGGCCTGGTTTCGCGATCATGGATTTCTGTGAACCGGGACCTCACGGGCCATTGAATTGCGCGGAGCGGTCTCACGCGGTTCTGCTGCGGGCATGAGACACCTCCGCCTGCACCTGCTGATCCTGTTGCTGCTGATGCCCTTCGCGGCGAGCGCGGACGTGCCGCTGCTGCCACCGGATCAGGCCTGGCGGGAGGCGAGGTCGGGTCAGGTGCTGATCATCGACGTACGCAATGCCCCCGAATGGGCCTGGACCGGGGTCCCAAGGGGTGCGGCACGCGCAAGCTGGTGGCAGATCGGCGGGGAGAGCGGCTTTCTGGAGGATGTACTTGCCCTCGTCGGCCAGGCGCGCGACCGGCCCATCGCGCTGATCTGCGCCAGTGGTGTCCGCTCGAGCAAGGCAGCGGCTTTCCTGCGTGCAAACGGTTTCGGCAACGTGCGTGACATCGGGGAGGGCATGCTGGGCAGTGCCGCCGGCCCCGGCTGGCTGAAGCGCCAATTGCCGCTGGAGTGACGATCACCATTGAACCGCGCCGACCGATCGCCAGATTGAACGCTGGAGCGGATACAACGGCACTGGAGGCAGACGGCATGCGCGCAATCCTCAGACACCCGGCAAGGGCCATGTTCTTCATTCTCGCCCTCTCGGGCGGATCAGCCCTTGGCGCCGGCAATGTCGAGAAGGGCGAGGCGGCCTTTCGCAAGTACTGCGCCCAGTGCCATACCCCGGTGCCCGGTGACCCCCTCGCCGCACCGAAGCTCGACGGTGTTGTCGGTCGTCCCGTCGCCGCATTCGCCGATTACCGCTATTCCGACGCGTTCATGGCCCGCAAGTCGGAAGCGATGATCTGGACGGAAGAGAACTTGCGGAAATTCATCCATGACCCGCGCGAATTCATCCCCGGCACCGTCATGCAGTTCGTCGGCATCAAGCGCACCAGCATGCGCAACAACCTGATTGCCTATCTCAAATCCATCGACTGACCTATCCTGTCGGGCATGAAACGCATCACACTGCCTGAACAGGGTACGGAATGGCCGGAGCTTTCCCGGCGCATGTCGGAGATGGCCAGGGGTGACACGGACTGGCGCGGCGGCAAGGTGCCGCTGTTCGTGTTCAAGGCGACCGACAGCGTGCAGGAAGTCGGGCAGGCCGCATTCAACCAGTTCTTCTCCGAGAATGCGCTGGGGGCGAAGCGCGCCTTTCAGAGTCTGAAACGCATGGAAGACGACGTCGTTGCGATGGCGCTTGACCTGTTTCGCGCGCCAGATCAGGCCACCGGCCACATGACCAGCGGCGGCAGCGAGAGCATCTTCCTGGCCGTGAAGGCGGCACGTGAACATCATCGTGCGCTGCATGGACGTGGCCGGACACTGAACATGGTGCTGCCGGAGAGTGCGCACCCGGCCTTCGAGAAGGCGGCGATTACCATGGACATCGACGTTCGCCGCCGCACCTTGCGGGCAGACCGTCGGGCTGATCCGGCGACCATCGCCAACGCGGTTGATCAGGACACGATGCTGATCGTCGGATCTGCGCCCTGTTTCCCGTTCGGTGTCGTCGATCCGATTGCCGAACTGTCCGATCTGGCACTGGACCAGGACCTGTGGCTGCATGTCGATGCCTGTGTCGGCGGCTATGTCCTGCCCTTCGCCCGCGCCAACGGTGTCGCGCTGCCGGTCTGTGACATGTCTCTCGCCGGCGTGCGATCCCTGTCCGCGGACCTGCACAAGTTCGGTTTCTGCCCCAAACCGGCCTCCACGGTCTTCTTCCGCGATCCGGAGGACATGGCGCGCAACGCCTTCGATCTGGATGTCTGGGCGAATGGGCGGTTCGTCACGCAGACACTGGTCGGCACCCGGCCCGGCGGCGGTGTCGCGGGCGCCTGGGCAGTCATGAACCATCTCGGACATGCCGGATACCGGGCCATCGCGGCGGACCTGATTGCCAATGCGCAAGCCTATGCAGACGGGATTCGCGCGATCCCCGGTCTGAAGCTGCACGCGGAACCCGACCTGACGATCATCAGCTTCGGCAGTGATGATGTGGACATGTTCAAGGTCGCCGAAGGCATGGCGGCCAAGGGGTGGCTGCCCGGTCTGACCCAGCAGCCCAAGGGCATGCATCTGATGCTGTCGATGCTGCACGCGCCAGCACGCCCTGCCTGGTTGTCGGACCTGGCGGGCGTGATGGATGAGGCGCGCAATTCACGCGACGCCAGTGCGGCGCCCAGTGAGCTGAAAGCCAGTTACTGAGAAGCAGACAGAGCGGTCCGTCAGACCTGACTGTCGATCCCCAGACCCTGGACCTTTGCCATGCGCTCCAGCCGTTCGAGCACGTCAGCGGCCGGAAACTGCTTCACGACTTCACCGGAATCACGATCAACAGCCTTGTAGACAAAGCTGCCCGTTTCGTCGGCGATATCGATCTGCAGGTTGGTGTTGGCCGGAAAGTCGTTGCGCAGTGCCGCTGTGATCGTGTCGGTGATCCGCTGACGGTCCACCTTGGGATCCTCTTCCTTCTGCGCGGCTTCCCGCTCGGCCTTGTAGTCCTTGGTTTCGACCGATTTATCAGGCTCGGTCTCACGATCAGAAACAGCCCGTGCAGGCGGTGTCCGACCGATCGCCTGGGACAAGTCCGTCACCAGGTTCGTTATCATAGTGCCATCCCCCGATGGGCGAGCCCCGGTTCAGGATGCAACACGGACGACTTTTTATGCTTGTGTCGTTCTCGACGCCGCAACCATAGCGGAGCGCGCGGGGGATATGGGAGCCGAAGCTCCCATATCCCGGTTACGCGGTCCCGACTTAGAAGAGACCGAGGATCGACTGCGGTGCCTGGTTCGCGATGGACAGGGCCTGCGTACCCAGCTGCTGCTTGATCTGCAGCGACTGGAGGCGAGCACTTTCCTTCGCCAGGTCGGCATCGACGAGGTTGCCGATACCAGCAGTCAGCGTATCCTGGACCTGACCCACGAAATCCTTGTGGATCTCGAGGCTCTTCGCATCCGTACCCAGCGAGGCAAGACGCGAGTTGGCGGTCTGGATGGCCGCTTCGACTGCACTGCGGGCCGCCGCAGCATTCGTTGCTGTGGTCAGATCGACCGATGCAACACCAAGACCCGTGTTGGCCGACAACTGCTGAGCAGAAACCGTGATCGTGGAACCTTCGTCGTTCGCCAGGACGGCGATCGAGGACAGGGAACCGTCAATCAGGTTCACGCCATCGAATTCAGCATTGCTGACGATGGTCGAGATCTGATCACGCAGAGCAGCGAAGTCGTTGTTCAGGGCGGTCCGGCTGGCCGTATCCAGGCTCGCATCGGTCGCCGCCACCGACTTCTCCTTCATTTCGATGAGAAGATCGGAAATCGACTGACCAGCCGCGATGGCTGTATCGGCAGAAGAAACACCGCGATCAAGGCTTCCCTTAACTGCGTCCAGGCCGGCAACAGTGGAACGAATGTTCTGGGCAATGGCGAAAGTGGCACCATCGTCCTTCGCGGTCGCAACCTTCAGGCCCGTGTTGATGCGGGACTGAACTTCGTTCAGCTGCTTGTTGGTCTGGTTCAGATTCTGCAGCGCGGTCATCGCGCCGTTGTTGGTGTTCACTGACAGCATTTCAATTCTCCATTCTGGATCATTTGGGTTCACTGGGCTTTTTGCCCGGTTCCCTAGGAGCAACCGTCAGGCCAATTAACCAAACCGAATAACCATTTGAAGAATATGATGATTTTTTGAAATCACGTTAACCAGGGCAATTCTTGCCGGGTAATTCCTGCCGACCCGGCAGCTATGCCCCGGCAGATGTTGCCCACCAATGCGCATCCGGCGTGGACCAGGTCCCGCCGACCGCGCCGTCAGCCCAGCAACAGACTCTCCGCCATCGCGCGCAACGGCCCGGTCAGGGGCCTGGGGGTGGATCCGTCCAGCAGCACGACCGTACCCAGTGCTGTCGCGACGCAGAGATCATCCTTGAAGATGCCCTGCCCCACGGTCAGGGAAGTACGACCGATACGGGCAACACCGGTACCGATGCGCACTTCCCCCGGATAGTGGGATTCGCGCAGGTAATTGACGGTGATGGAGGCCGCGATGAATCGCAGTCCCTCCGGCATCTGCGGGCGAATGACGCCATGCATCAGGTCCAGCCGCCCGGTCTCGGCATAGGCGGCATAGGCGACATTGTTCACATGCCCGGCCTGGTCGGTATCGCAATAGCGGATGCGATCCGTGATCCAGCGCTGGTAGTTCGCCGCGCGCATCAGGTCAGGCAGGGAATCCGACAAGCCTCGTCAGTCCACCTGCCAGGTCGCGCCGGAGCGGAGCAACTGGTCGATACTGGTGATCTTCGCATCGACCTTCGCGCTCTCGTTCTGCGCCCGTACGGCCTGATCGTATGTCACGTCGGCGGGATTGTCGTAGATCACACCCACGGCAACGGGAAAGTCGGGACGGTCCATCGCCGCCAGCATCTGCGCCAGTGCGAGATTGGTCTGGTCATGCACGATGATGTCGTCTTCGCTGACACCATCCTCCCCCACCGTCACCACTTCCAGCCGCATGGCCTTCGCATTGAAACGCAGCCCCTTGGCGTTGTCGGCGCCGAAGCGCAGCGGCTCCCCGTGCTTCACGTGGATCTGGGCTTCACCCGCGACGCTCTTGTCCACGACACCATCGAAGACCCCGTCGTTGTAGACGATGCAGTTCTGCAGGATCTCGACGAAGGATGCCCCCTTGTGCGCGTGCGCCGCCTTCAGGATGCCCGGCAAGTCCTTCTGGCCACGGTCGATGCCGCGTGCCACGAACCGGCCACCAGCGCCCAGTGCCAGTCCGCAGGCCGAGACCGGCGCATCGATGGAACCGGCAGGCGTGGAGGGCGAACGCGTACCCAGTCGCGAGGTGGGTGAATACTGTCCCTTGGTCAGACCATAGATCTCGTTGTTGAAGATCAGGTAGTTCACGTCGATGTTGCGCCGCAGCAGGTGCATCATGTGGTTGCCGCCGATCGACATGGCGTCACCATCCCCAGACACCAGCCAGACATCCAGGTCCGGATTGGCCAGCTTCACGCCTGTCGCCACCGCCGGTGCCCGGCCATGGATGGTGTGGAAGCCATAGGTCTCTATGTAATAGGGGAAGCGCGCAGCACAGCCGATGCCGGACACGAACACCACGTTTTCCGGTGCGGTGCCGATCTCTGCCAGAGTCTTCTGCACACCTTTCAGGATCGCGTAGTCACCGCAACCGGGACACCAGCGGACTTCCTGATCCGTGGCGAAATCCTTCGGCTTGTAGGCGATGGGTGCCTGCTGGTTCATGGTTTTCTCTCCCCTCAGGCGTCGAGCGCAGCTTCGATCGCCGCCTCGATTTCCCTGATCTTGAAGGGCATGCCCTCCACCTTCGTCAGCGGCTTCACATCGATCAGATATTCAGCACGCAGGACGGTGGAAAGCTGTCCATTGTTCATTTCCGGGCAGATCACGGTGTCATAGGATGACAGCAGATCCCCGAGGTTGCGCGGCAACGGCCAGATGTGGCGCAGATGGATGTGCGCGACGTCCCTGCCCTGCTCCCGCATGTTGGAGACCGCACGGCTGATCGGGCCGTAGGTCGAGCCCCAGCCGATGATGGCGAGCTTGCCACCGGCTTCGCCCTGATCGACCGTCTGCTCCGGAATGAAGTTCGCGACACCGTCGATCTTGGCGTGGCGCACGTCGGTCATCCGCTGGTGATTTTCCGAGTCATAGGAGATGTGACCCGACGTGAAATCCTTCTCGATGCCACCGACGCGATGCTGCAGCCCCGGAGTCCCCGGAACGGCCCAGACCCGTGCCAGCGTCTCGGCGTCACGGTTGTAGGGCTCGAAACCCTCCGTCTCCGTATGCTGCGTCACCGGGAATTTCTCGAAGCTGGAGAAATCCGGAATCATCCACGGTTCCGAAGCGTTGGCGATATAGCCGTCCGTCAGCAGCATCACCGGGGTCATGAACTTCGTGGCCAGCCGCACGGCCTCGATCGCCGTATGGAAACAGTCGCCGGGACCGTTCGCCGCCAGCACCACCAGCGGGCTGTCGGCATTGCGGCCATAGACCGCCTGATAGAGGTCCGACTGCTCCGTCTTCGTCGGCATGCCCGTCGACGGCCCCGCACGCTGCGAGTTCACGATCACCAGCGGCAGTTCCACCATGATGGCGAGGCCGATGGCCTCCGTCTTCAGGGCAATGCCCGGGCCGGAACTGGAGGTCACGCCGATCTGACCGGCGTAGGACGCACCGATGGCGGCACAGACAGCCGCGATCTCGTCTTCTGCCTGGAACGTCGTGATGCCGAACTGCTTCAGCCGGGCCAGCGTGTGCAGCAGCGATGATGCCGGGGTGATGGGGTAGGAGCCGAAGAACATCGGCAGTTCCGCGAGCTGCGTGCCCGCGGCCAGCCCCCAGGCCAGCGCCTCCGCCCCCGCAACGTTGCGGTAGAGGCCACTGTCGATCTTCGCCGGGCCGACCGTGTAGCCCAGGATCTCGCCCGGCAGTTCGACGGTTTCACCATAGGCATGACCGGCGTTCAGCGCGGCCACGTTGGCGGCGGCCACTTCCGGCTTCGACTTGAACTTCGCATTCAGCCAGTCGATGGACGGCTGACGGTCGCGGCCATAGAGCCAGTAGACCAGCCCCAGCAGCCACATGTTCTTGCAGCGCAGGGCGTCACGGGTGCCGAGGCCGAATTCCCTGACCGACTCGACAACCATCTTGGAGACGTCGATCTCGACCACCTGGTAGGGGTCAAGTGTGCCGTCTTCCAGCGGGTTGGCGTCATACCCGGCCTTGCGCAGGTCACGTTCCTTGAAGGTGCCACTGTCCAGGATGATCAGGCCACCGCGGCGCAGGTTGCCGATATTCACCTTCAGCGCCGCCGAGTTCATGGCCACCAGCACGTCCGGCTGGTCGCCCGCCGTCATCACCCGGCGCGCCCCGAAATTGATCTGGAACGCGGACACGCCAAAGGTCGTGCCTGTTGGTGCGCGGATCTCGGCCGGAAAGTCCGGGAACGTGGCCAGGTCATTGCCGGCCAGTGCGGTGGATTGGGTGAACTGACTCCCCGTCAGCTGCATCCCGTCGCCGGAGTCGCCCGCAAAGCGCACGACAACCGATTCCAGAACCTCGCGATGCCCCTCGCTCGGCTCGATAATCTCAGCAGTGTTGGTCATTCAATCTGATACCTGGTTCCGCAAGTTTTTCTTCGTGCCGTCGGCGCCGAACTCCCCAAAAAAACGATTGCCGCACGCTGGCCGAACTCAACATAAGGCTGGACAGTGCCCTCGGCAACGGCACTTCACGGGAAACCGCCACGCGCGACGTCGGGAACGATCACTTTTGCGAGCCCGAAGTCATTGCCCGGCGGCAATGTGTGCAGGTTTACGGGGGATTAACCGGCATGCGCCTAATCTACCGCTGGTTTCATTCAGGTACGGAGTCAGATGCAGTGGCGCTGACGGCTGACAAGACATTGGCATCTTCCAGGGCATCTTCAGGCGGCGGATCACGCAGCGGATTGTTCGGAAAGCTGGCCGCATGGTGGGATTCCGATTCGCAGTCGGGCTCGACAACCAGGGGAAAGCCCGGGCATCCGCAATCCGACCCCACGGTCGATGATGCCGTCTGGCCTGCCGCACGGGTGGAGCTGATCCAGCGTCTCTTCGGCGACGGGCTGGTATGGCCGGGCGGTGAAGCGATGGTGAATCGCATGTTCCGGGCACTGGAACAGGACAGCGACCTGCCACTGGAAAAGGACTCACGCGTCGTCGAACTGGGGGCCGGACTTGGCGGCATCGGTGCACGGTTGGCGCAGCAGACCGGCGCGACCGTCACGGCGTTCGAGGATCGCATGGGCCTGATCGATCACGGTACAGCCTGGATCGAGAAGACCGGCGCCAGCGTGAAGCTGGACCGTCGCGAACTGAACGACACCGGCCTGCGCCTTGGCTATGCCGATGCGGTGATCGCCCGTGACAGCTTCATGGCGGTCCGTCGCAAGAAGCACCTCTTCGACCATGTGTTTCACCTGCTGAAGCCCACCGGGCGCCTGGTCTTCACCGACATGTTCCTGACCGGTGACGACCCGGAATGCCCTGAAGTAGCGGTCTGGTCCGCGATGGAACCGCGACCGATGCACCTGCTGAACCCCCAGACCGCCCGCGACTGGCTGTATGAGATCGGGTTCACGATGCCGGACTTCACCGACATCACGGACGCCTATCTGGCAGGCATTCGCGACGCCTTCAGCCAGGTCGGCACGATCCTGAAGGAAGCCGGACCCGACGCCCTGACCCTGCAGCCCCTGCTGGTGGCGGAGGCAGAGTACTGGACCCGGCGCAGCACCCTGCTGGAAAGCGGCGAGGTGCGCGCGTTCTGTGTTTCCGCCGGGGTGTTCCAGGGCGGCGACGTCTACTGACGCCTGCCAACGGTCCCGCACAGCGGTTGTGACGCCTGCGATATGCGCATGCTTGCTGACGCCGTGAACGCGTTATCACTGGCCCATGCGAGAGATTGAATCCGGTTTACACCAATGACCATCGCCAACGACGAGTCGACGGGGAAGTCAGCGCGGACTGCTGTCTGGCAGCCGAGCGCCATGACCGGTATCCTGTTCATGTGCCTCGCCATTTCCATGTTCCCGCCGATGAATGCAACGGTGAAGTACCTGGGGGAGCAGGGCTACCCCTACGGTCAGGTCGTCTGGGCGCGATACGCAGGCCATTTCGTCTTCATGGTGCTGGCCTTCGCCCCGCGTTTCGGCATGTCCCTGTTCATCACCCACAGGCCAGGGGTGCAGGGCATGCGGTCGCTGCTGCTGTTCGCCTGCACCGCGCTGTATTTCTATGCCCTGCAGTACGTCGACCTGACGCTTGCCGCCTCGATCAGTTTCACCAGTCCGATCCTGCTGACGGCACTGTCCGTACCCTTCCTGGGGGAGAAGGTGGGTGCGCGCAGATGGATTGCGGTGTTCATCGGTTTCGCCGGGGCGCTGATCATCATCCGGCCCGGCCATGCCGAGTTCCACTGGGCCACACTGCTGCTGATCGGCAATACCATCTGCTATGCCTTCTACCAGGTGCTGACGCGCAAGATCTCGGCGGAGGATACGCCGGAGACCACGATCACCTATACCGCGCTGGTCGGCTGCATCATCGCCAGTTTCCTGCTGATAAACGGCATGGAGATGCCACGCTCCACCTGGCACTGGTTCCTGTTCATCTCGATGGGTGCGCTGGGAGGCTTCGGGCACTATTTCGTGGTGAAGGCGTTCCAGCATGCCCGCGCCTCCGTCGTGGCTCCGTTCGGCTACGGCCAGCTCATCGGAGCGACACTGCTCGGCTATTTCGTCTTCGGCACCTTCCCCGACCAGTGGACATGGATCGGGGCCGCGATCATCGTCTGCAGTGGTCTCTACATCGTCTATCGCGAGCAGAAGGTCACTGCGTAGACATCCGGTGGCACACCGGTTGGCGGCTCCGTCTGACGCGTGCTAATTTCAGTGACTTCCGGGGGAGGAAATCATGACTGACAAGATCATCCGCATTGGCGGCGCATCGGGCTTCTGGGGCGATTCCGGCGTTGCGGCGCCGCAACTGGTGCGCCGTGCCGAGGTCGACTATCTGGTCTTCGACTACCTGGCCGAGATCACCATGTCGATCATGGCCCGGATGCGGGCGAAGGATGCCAATGCCGGGTATGCAGTCGACTTCGTTGCCGTGGCGCTGAAGCAGGTCATCCGGGAGATCGCGGAGAAGAACATCCGCGTCGTCTCCAACGCCGGGGGCGTCAATCCGGCGGCCTGCGCCGAAGCCATCCGCCAGTTGGCAGCCGAGGCCGGTGTGCAGATCAAGGTCGCGCATGTGGAAGGCGATGACCTGCTGCCGCAGGAAGAGGCCCTGCGAGCGGCTGGCGTGACGGAGATGTTCTCCGGTGCCGCCTTCCCCGAGAAATGCTGGTCGATCAACGCCTATCTCGGCGCCATCCCCATCGCGCGGGCACTGGACGCCGGGGCACAGATCGTGGTCACGGGTCGGGCAGTCGACTCCGCCGTGACACTCGGGCCACTGATGCATGAGTTCGGCTGGGCCGATGATGATTACGACCTGCTGGCTGCGGGCAGCCTGTGCGGGCATATCCTGGAGTGCGGCGCGCAGGCGACCGGTGGCCTGTTCACCGACTACCAGGACGTGCCGGACTGGGATGACATCGGCTATCCCATCGCCGAGTGCGCCGCCGACGGCAGCTTTGTCGTCACCAAGCCCGAAGGCACCGGCGGGATCGTCGTGCCCGGCACGGTGAAGGAGCAACTGCTCTACGAGATCGGCGATCCTGCGGCCTACATGCTGCCCGACGTGACCTGCGACTTCACCCAGGTGGAGGTGACGGAGGTCGGGCAGAACCGGGTCCGGGTCACGGGCACGAAGGGCCTGCCCCCTACCCCGCACTACAAGGTCTCGGCTACGTTCCAGGACGGATTCAAGGCTGTTGCGACCATGGTCATCGGTGGCTGGGATGCCGTTGGCAAGTGCCGCAAGACCGCCGAGGCGATCCTGAAGCGCACCCGGCGGATGCTGGCGGAGCGCAATCTCGGCGACTACACGGAAACGAGTGTCGAGGTGCTGGGCGGGGAGTCCATGTACGGCGCCAACTCCCGCGCCCTTGGTGCCCGCGAGGCCATCATGAAACTGGCTGTGAAGCATCCGGACGCCAAGGCCCTTTCCATGTTCGCGAAGGAGATCGCGCCGGCCGGCACCTCCTTCAGCCAGGGCACCACCGGGTTCGGCGGCGGCCGCCCCAAGGCGCAGCCGGTGATCCGCCTGTTCTCCTGCCTGGTACCCAAGGCAGACCTGAACGTGAAGGTGCTGCTGGACGGGGAAGAGATCGGCGTCTCCATTCCCGCCGATGGTGCCTTCGACCCGTCACGGATCGAACGCCCCGAACCTGTCGCCGCAGCCGGTGCCGATGGCCCGACGGTGGAGGTTCCGTTGCTGGCCATCGCGCATGGCCGTTCCGGCGACAAGGGCTCCCACGCCAACATCGGCATCGTGGCCCGCGCGCCGGAGTATCTGCCGCTGCTGCGCGAGGTACTGACACCGGAAGTCGTCGGGACCTATTTCGCACATGTCTTCGACGGCGAGATCCGTATCGACCGCTATGACCTGCCCGGCATCGGGGCGATGAACTTCTTCCTGCATGACGCGCTGGGCGGCGGTGGCATTGCCAGCTTGCGCACTGACAACCAGGGCAAGGCGTACGCCCAGATCATGATGGATCTGCCGGTGAACGTGCCTGTTGCCTGGGGCGTGCATCGCCGGGAGGGTGCAGGCTCGGCGGCGGCCTGACATTGGCCACAAGCGGCGGATAGAGCGCCAGCGCAGGGAGGATCATGGTGTCTGACACAACCGAGGAGGACACCATGACCGAACAGGACCGCTGGACCGCCGTCTGCGAGCGCAATGCTCAACTGGATGGCCGTTTCGTCTTTGCCGTGAAGACCACTGGCGTCTACTGCCGCCCCGGCTGCGCCGCGCGCCGCCCGAAGCGGGAGAACGTCAGCTTCTACGACGTGCCTGCCGCTGCCGAACGTGCCGGATTCCGGCCCTGCCGCCGCTGCCATCCGGAGCGGCTGGACATGGTCGATCCCATGATGGCGGCGGTGGAGGATGCGGCGCGTCGTATCGACCGCAGCCTGGAACAGGACGCCGCCGTTCCCGAACTGACCGCCCTTGCCGACCGTGCCGGGTTCAACCCGCAGCATTTCCAGAAGTCGTTCAAGCGCGCCCTTGGTGTCTCCCCCCGCGACTATGCCGACGCCCGGCGCACGGCGCGGCTGAAGGCCGGGCTGCGGTCCGGCGGCGGCGTGGCCGATGCAGTCTACGGGGCCGGCTTCGGCTCCCCCAGCCGGGTCTATGAACGCGCCGACCGTACCCTCGGCATGTCACCCGGTGCCTACGCGAAGGGCGCGACCGGCATCGCAATGAACTACGCCTATGCCGAAAGCCATCTCGGCCTGGTGCTCGCTGCGGCGACGACGAAGGGCATCTCCGCCGTCTACCTTGGTGACGACACGGCTCAACTGGCTCGTGATCTGGAGATCGAATATCCCGGCGCGCTGCTGACGGAGGACCGGACAGGGCTGGAAGACGCCCTGAAACACCTCGTCGCCTACCTGGATCAGCGCGGTCCCAACCCCGCGCTGCCGCTGGATGTCCGCGCCACCGCATTCCAGTGGCAGGTCTGGCAGGCGCTGATGCGTATCCCCTACGGCGAGACCCGCAGCTACGCCCAGGTGGCCGAGATGATGGGCAAGCCCACGGCCTCCCGCGCCGTGGGACGCGCCTGCGGCCTCAACCCCGTCTCCATCGCCATCCCCTGCCATCGCGCCATCGGCTCCGACGGCAAGCTGCACGGCTATCGCTGGGGCCTGGAACGCAAGCAGGCCCTGCTGGACATGGAACGCAAGGCAGGGTGAGCCCGATCCGGGGATTGTGGAACGCTCCCGATCCCTGCGGTTCCATCGCAGAAAGTCGCCGTCTGTCCTGGCGACGACACCAGAATCTCCTTCCCCCTCGACGGGGGAAGGTCGGGATGGGGGTGAGTCGGCGCAGCCGAATTGTGGTTGAACCGCAGCGCAATGGCCTGCGGCCTCACCCCCCATCGACCGCTGCGCGGCCACTTCCCCCGCAAGGGGGGAAGAGAGCATTCAGCGGTCAGATCCGACCCTGCCGTCAGGCGAGGCCAGCTTTCTTCACCACGTCCCAGGCCCACTTGGCGCGCTGTTCGGCATATCCGGCGAACTTCTTTGCCGAGTCCGAACTGGCGTTGCCGTCCAGCCCGCGCTTGTAGACGCCCTGCACGATGGCGGCGGAACGGAACAGGGTATAGGCGATGTAGAAGGGCCAGTTCTCGATCTCGCCCTGACCGGTCAGTTTCGAATAGCGCGCGACAAACTCGTCCTCCGTCGGGATGCCTATCTCGCGCGGGTCGTCGAGGTGGGCGAAGCCACCGTCCGCCGCGTGGCCGTAATATTCCTGGCAGCAGTAGGCGAGGTCGGCCAGCGGATGGCCCAGCGTCGACAGTTCCCAGTCGAGCACCGCAACCACTCTTGGCTCCGTCGGGTGCAGGACACAGTTGCCGATGCGGTAGTCGCCATGAACGATGGAGACTTCCTCCGCCTCCGGTGTGTTGGCGGGCAGCCATTCCATCAGCGCGTCCATCTCCGGGATCTCCTCGGTGACGGAGGCGACATACTGCTTCGACCAGCGGGAAATCTGGCGGGAATAGTAGTTGCCCGGCCGCCCGAAGTCGGCCAGTCCGACCGCTTCGTGATCCACCATATGCAGCGCGGCCAGCACCCGCAGCCAGTCGTCATAGAGCGCGACACGTTCGTCCTTGCTGAATGACGGCACGGCCGGGTCGATCAGCACACGCCCCTCCACATGCTCCATGATGTAGAACGCCTGACCGATCACCGCGTCATCCATGCACAGGCAATAGACCTCCGGCACCGGCACGTCGGTGCCCTTCAGGGCCTTCATCACGTTGTATTCGCGATCGACCTGGTGCGCGGACTTCAGCAGTTCGCCCGGCGGCTTCTTGCGCATGACGTAGCGCTTCGTGGGTGTCTCCAGGATGTACGTCGGGTTCGACATGCCCCCCTGGAACTGCCGCACGGTCAGCGGACCCCTGAAGCCGTCCACATGCTCCGCCATGTAGGCGGCCAGGGCACCGTCGTCGATCCGGTGATGTGGCCTGACGTCGATGATCTCCACATCGGTCGCGTTGCTGCTCAAACTCTCTTCCTCCCCATCGGCGCTTGCGCGAAAGCTGTCCGGATTCTGAACCCGCTCAACCGGACTTGTTCATGCGGTCCCAGTCATACAGCGACGGCTCCTTGGCCACGAAGCGGCGCGTGGCCTCCTTGTGGAATTCCGTCGTGAACAGCAGCGGCTGTCCGATGGACTCCGCCGTCACGGTCTCGGCGTAGGACGCCTCGAATGTCTTGTTCACCGCCCGCTTGGTCATCGACGTTGCCGACTTCGACCCCTGTGCCAGCCGACCGGCAAAGGTCTCGACCTCATCCATCAGCGTTTCGGAGGGATGGATCGCATAGACGATCCCCATCGACTTCGCCTCCTCCACATCAATGGAGCGGCAGGTGTACATCAGGTCCTTGGCCGCCTGCATGCCGACCACGCGCGGCAGAGTGTAGAGCAGACCCAGGTCCGGCATCAGGCCGATCCGGCCGAAGACCGAGCAGAAACGGGCCTTTGGTCCGGCGAAGACGAAATCCGCCAGCAGGGCAAAGGCAAAACCGCCGCCGTAGGCCAGACCATCCACTGCGGCGATCACCGGGCAGTCCAGGTTCCACAGCCGCTCCAGCCAGGTGTGTGTCGAATACATCCGCTGCTGCGCTTCCGACGGGTCGGCGAATTCCCGGTTCGCCATACCCTTCACGTCACCGCCGGCAGAGAACGCACGTCCCTCAGCCGCGATGATCAGTGCCTTCACGTCCATGTTGCCCTGGACCTGATCCAGCATGGCGACGAAGTCATTGCGCAGGTCCTCGGTCAGCGGATTGAGAATGTCGCCACGCGTCATCGTGAACCGCGCGACGCCGTCGTCGCCGATGGCAAAGCTGGTTGCCTTGAATTCGTGTGTCATCTGGAAGTCCTCCCCATTAGCATCCTGCTATTCTGCCTGTGTTGCGGGGGAGGTGTCACCCGCCGCGTTGCGCATGGCCGACTAGGGGAAAATGGCCGACAAGGGGAAAATGGCGATCATGACCGATCCGAAGACCGATGTACTTGTGAACCCCTGGCGCGGACAGGGCCTGCCGAAGGAGATCCTGACAGGCGGGAACATGGCAGATGGCGAGGTCGTGACCGACGCGCGCGCCGCACAAGCGCTCTTCGCCCTCTGTCCCGCCGCGCACCGGACACCCCTGCTGGACCGGCCCGACCTCGCGCGCGGCCTCGGGATCGGCAGCCTGCGGCTGAAGGACGAGCGCACGCGCATGGGGCTGGGTAGCTTCAAGGCGCTGGGGGCAGCCTTCGCCATAGCGCGCGCAGCGGACGAAGCTGTTCGGGCGGGCAAGGCAACCGCACACGAGACTGCGCTTTCAGGCACGACCTATGTCTGTGCCAGTGCCGGCAATCACGGGCTCTCGATGGCGGCGGGCGCTGCGCTGTTCGGTGCCACTGCCGTGGTCCTGCTGGCCGAAACGGTACCGGAAGGTTTCGCCGACCGGCTGCGGGCGAAGGGTGCCCGGGTGATCCGCCACGGCGCGGTCTATGAGGACAGCATGGCGGAGGCGATGCGCCTGGCGGACGTCGAGGGCTGGAACCTGCTCTCCGACAGCAGCTGGGTCGGCTACAGCACCCCGGCCCGCGACGTGATGGAGGGGTATCTGATCATGGGGGCGGAGGTCGCCAATGAAGCACCAGAGCCACCCACGCACATCTTCCTGCAGGCCGGGGTCGGCGGAATGGCCGCGGCTGCCGCTGCGGCGGCGCGCACGGCCTGGGGTGATGCCCCGCAGATCATCGTTGTTGAGCCGTCGCGGGCACCGGCACTGATCGAGAGCATACGCGCCGGGCGACCCGTGACCACCAGCGGCGCCGCGTCCTGCATGGGCAGGCTGGACTGCAAGGAACCATCTCACCTCGCCCTGAAATATCTCGCGGAGGCGGCGGACATGTTCATGACCGTGACCGATGCGGAGGCGGATGAAACAACCGCCTGGCTGACTGCTGCGGGGATCGGTTCCAGCCCCTCCGGCACCGGGGGCCTGACCGGATTGCGGCAGGCGCTGGCGCAGTCTGAAACATTCTGTCTCGATGCCGGATCGCGGGTCCTGCTCTATGTCTCGGAGGGGGCGGCGGATGACTGATGCGGACTTCCCGAAGGCGGAGTTCGAGCAACGCCTGACCCGCGCCCAGCGCGCCATGAAGGCGGCGGGTCTGGACGCCATGTTCTTCACGACGGAGGCGGAGGTGCGCTACTTCACCGGTTTCCGCACCCTGTTCTGGCAAAGCCCGACACGGCCCTGGTTCCTGGTGGTTCCCGGCGAAGGTCAGCCCATTGCCGTCGTGCCGGAGATCGGCGCCGCCCTGATGGCCGAAACATGGATCGACGACATTCG
>BQJF01000002.1 GCA_021604565.1 Minwuia thermotolerans
GGTCAGGCCGTCTTGCGATGGTCCGGTGCTGCTTTCCAGAAGTACTTCTTGAAGCCGCGGCGTTCGTCCTCGACCTTGATGCGGAAGACCATGCGCAGGGGCATGCCGACTTCGACACCGCCCTTGTCCACATCGGTCAGATCGGCCATCAGCCGTCCGCCACCCTCGAACGTCACCATGCCGAAATGGGTCGGCGGGTCCGGGGAATAGGTCAGACCATCTGCCGTCCAGCTCTGCACGGTGCAGGGAACGTCGGAGAAGCGATAGTCTTCCTGGCTGTGCCAGGCGCCGCAGTTCGGGTTCACGCAGATATGCGCCTTCGGGTACTGCACGGTGCCGCACTTGGTGCACTTGCCACCCTTGAAGCCCAGGACCATCTCCCGCTTCCGGTACAGGGTCGACAGCGCGGTCTGTGCATCGGTCTCCGCCCGGATACCCTTGTCGCGGTCGATCAGGTCGTTGAAGGCGAGGTAGCGGTTGTAGTTGGTTTCTGCCTTGCCACGCGCCAGCGACGATTCGACACCACCCAGTGCGGGCTTGAAGCTGGTGACGGCATCCGTGGTGCGGAACAGCATCAGGTCACAGCCCTGACCCCAGCCGATGACCAGGATGACCTGGCCCGGCTTGGCGTTCTGCAACGCCTTCGACAGCATGATCAGCGCGTGGGCCGTACCGGCTTCGCCCATCACCGCATGCAGATTGTCCTGCACGGCGGTGTCGGGGATGCCCGCACCCTTGGCGATCTTCTGCGGCACGCCGCGGATCAGCGCGGGCATGATCATCACGTCAACGTCGGACGGGGCGACATCGACCTTGGCGAACAGGGCATCGATGCCGCGCGGGACGATCTTGAAATAGCCCTCGTCGCGGATCCAGCGCTCTTCCCAGTTGTAATCGAAGTCGCGATTCTGGCCGCGATAGTGATCGACGAAATCCACGGAAACCTGATGGCCGCCGAGATATTCCGCGATCACGTTGTTCTGGCCGAGCAGCAGGGCGGCGGCGCCGTCACCCATCTGCAGTTCCTGCGCGCCGGAGGCTGCGGTCTGGCGGTGGTCGGCGGTGAGATAGAGCACCTGTCCGTCACGCTCGCCCATCCCCTCCAGCACGTCGACCAGGCCGGAGGTGCCGGCCCGCTGGGAAGACGTCAGATCGACGGTCTTCAGGTCCTCGCCCAGGTCCAGCGCCGTGGCGGCCACGGTGGCATTCTGGCGGTCGGCAAAGGGCAGGGTGGTGGAGGCGAGATAGATCGCCCGCAGGTCGGCCGGTCCCTTTTCGCCGATGCAGTCGCGCCCGGCCTCGACGGCCATGGTGAGGCTGTCCTCGTCCCAGTTGCACATGGACCGTTCGCCCTTGGCGAGACCGGCCAGTCCGGGATTGAACCAACCATTGGCCTCGACCACAGACTTCCGCTGCAGCCTCAGCCGCGGCACGTAGCCCCCAAACCCGGTAATTCCTGCCATTCGCCTCTTCCCTCGCCCAATTGTTGCCCTGACCCTGTCCTGCATGCGGAACCGCACCGCGCATCAGGGTCACAAACAGAAGATTCAACGGGAGGATTCGGGACTGCCGCGCCGGGACCAACGGCCCGTGGCTGCGTTCAGGCGACCCTCCCCGTCGCTCACCGCTGAGTTAACCCGACCTTACAGGACACTGCAAGACCGGCAGTGCCCGTCTGGCGACAGGGCAGGGATGCAGCAATGCAGGGCCGATGCGGCTCAGCAGGGCTCGATCCAGCGTCCGTGATAGTCGCAGAGCGCCAGCACCTGCCGCTCCGGCTCCGGCCAGAGGGTGTAATAGAGCGCCGCGCATTTCGGATCGTCCTCATATGGTTCCATGCGGACCCAGGCGAGAGGCGATTCGTCGGTGGCCATCGCACCAGCGACCTCGATCGTGGAGCGCAGGGAGCGCTGGATCTCCGCAGGCATGTATTGCCAGAAGATCGAGTGATAGATGACGGTTGTCATGCCCACCGAAGGCATGGCCAGACAGGCCTCCGCCCAGTCCGCCGCATTGGCGCGGGCGAGCCGGGTCCCCTGTTGCAGGGCGATGCCGATGGCCGCGTCCAGGCGTTCCAGACGCTCCAGTTGATCAGGCCAGACATAGCTGCGCAGGCGAAGCTGTTGCGCCGGGTCGTCGAGCTGCAGCGGGTTGAGGTCGCAGCCGCGTCTCTGCACGACTTCGATCGGGTCCAGCGGTTCCGGTGGGCGTCCGCGCCACTCGGGCGCCAGGCGAACGCCGGATTCCGTGTCGCCCCAAAGGGTGCCGCCGAGATCATAGGCGAATCGGTCCCAGTTCTGGTTCAGTCCGGCACTGGCACCGAGTTCCAGCATCGACAGCGGGTATCCCGTGTCGCGGACGGCGCGCTGGAAACCCAGCAGCAGCACGGCGGCCCGCCCGGTCTCGTTGGTCTGCGGCGGGTGATCCAGAAATGCGCTGAGGAATTCGTCATCCATCACCATCGTCCGGTGAATGATGTCCCAGAAGGCATCATCGTCGGCTGGCGCATCACTGGGCGGATAGCAGGCCGCCAGCGCCTCCGACCGACCGGCCAGCACGCAGGCATGCAGGGCACCCGCGAACCGGAGCGACAGGGCGTCATCGCGCATCCTGTCGTCCGGCCAGTCGAGGACCCGTGTCGTGAATGTCGTTTCCGGCTGCAGGCGCACACCACTGAGGTGCAGCAGCCTTGCCGTGAAGGGTGAGTGCATGCGCGCGCACACCTCTGCCTGCCGCTCGAAATGGCGGCGGGTCAGACTTCCCATATCCATCAACTCCCGTCCGGTTCGCGGCGATCATAGCGACCGGACCCGGCACGGCCACCCTGCGCACGACAGGGTCGTTCGCATTCGCGAAAGAATGCCCATTGACACAGGGCTTCGGAGACGCTAGATGCCCCCTCGAACGCAATCGCACGGACATTGGACGGACCGCTGTTCGACCCGTCGGCAGTCCCCCGGTTCCCGTCACGGCGTGAGCGTCTCTGATGAGCTTTGTTTGTCTTTTCCGGCCATTGTGGCTGGGGCTATTGGAGAAGTGCCGTGCCGTTCTGCAGACAGACCTGACATCGTGATCGATGCGTGACGCCGCAGTGCCCGTCTGCCGGGATGCGTCGCCACACCCAATTTTCCGCTTCTGGAATGCCGCACCCGTCGCCCGCCGAACCCCTCGGGCGTATGGGCCGTACTCATCTGCGTTCATGGGGATGAAACAATGGACTTCACCAACACCAGCTTCGCACCTGCCGAGATCACCGACGTCGACACCCTGGCCGACGAGGGCCGGAAGGATTTCTTCATCAGCAAGGACGGCGAGAACTTCGCCGGCACCCATCTGCTGATCGACGTCAGGGACGCGTCCCGGCTGGACGACATCGACCACATCGAGAAGACCCTGCGCGAGTGCGTGACCGCCGCCGGTGCCTCCCTGCTGTCGATCGACCTGCATCATTTCACGCCGAACGGCGGCGTTTCCGGCGTCGCGATCCTGGCCGAGTCCCACATCTCGATCCATTCCTGGCCCGAGTATGGTTACGCCGCTCTGGACGTCTTCATGTGTGGCGACGCGCAGCCGCAGAATGCCGTGCCGGTGCTGCGCCGCGCCTTCAGGGCCGGTGAAGTGCTGGTGGACGAGGTCCGCCGTGGCAAGGGTCTGGTGGGATGACAACCCACGACCGGGACAACTGGATCACCGAGCAGCTGCACGGGGCTTTCCGCTCCAGCTACCGGGCGGACCGTGTCCTGTTCGATACGGAAACAGGGCAGCAGCGGCTGGTGCTGGTCGACAACCCGATCTTCGGGCGGATGCTGTCACTTGACGGCGTCACCCAGGTGACGGAACGCGACGAGTTCGTCTATCACGAGATGCTGACCCATGTGCCGATGCTTGCGCATGGCAACGCCCGCCGCGTGCTGATCATCGGTGGCGGTGACGGCGGCATCCTGCGGGAGGTGCTGCGGCACTCGACCGTGGAGCAGGCTACCATGGTGGAAATCGACGCCGGTGTGGTGTCGTTCTCCCGGGAGTGGCTGCCGACCGTTTCCGACGGTGCCTTCGATGATCCCCGCCTGAACCTGGTGATCGCGGACGGTGCCGCCTTCGTGCGCGACACGCAGGACCGCTTCGATGTGGTGATCATCGATTCGACAGACCCCATCGGGCCGGGCGAGGTGCTGTTCACCGACAGTTTCTACGGCCATGTCCGGCGGCTGCTGAATCCCGGCGGGGTGGTCGTCACCCAGAACGGCGTGCCGTTCCTTCAGCCGGACGAACTGCGTGGCACCATGCGGGCGTTCCGGTCCCTGTTTCAGGTCGCCACCTGCTACCTGGTGACGGTTCCGACCTATACCGGCGGTGCCATGGCACTTGGATTCGGGACGGATGATGCAGCCCTGCTGCATGTCAGTGAACCGACGCTGGCCGAACGGCTGGCAGGACTGGACTTCGCGCCGGGCTATTACACGCCGGCAGTCCATCGGGGCGCGTTCGCGTTACCGGGATATGTCGAGAAGCTCGTCGAACCTGACTGAGACCGGTCACCAGACCGACCATTGCCGACACTGTTTCCCTTGTCTTCCCGACCCTGCTTTTTTCGAAAAGGCCGTCGTCCCATGACCGACCGCATTCGCCAGTACCTGTCCGCCACCCCGCATGACCGCGCCACCCTTGTGGTGGACCTGGACCGGGTGCGGGAGAATTACCAGGGCTTTGCCCGCGCCTTCCCGGACACGGCGATCTACTATGCCATCAAGGCCAATCCGGCGCCGGAAGTGCTGTCGCTGCTGGCGGATCTGGGCAGCAGCTTCGATGCGGCCTCCGTGCCGGAGATCGAGATGGCGCTGGCCGCGGGCGCAACCGCGGACCGCATCGCCTTCTCCAACACCATCAAGCGGGAGCGTGACATCGGCCGCGCCTGGCAGCTGGGTGTGCGCCAGTATGCCTTCGACTGCGAGGCGGAACTGGAGAAGCTGGCGCGTGTCGCGCCGGGCAGCCGCGTCGTCTGCCGCCTGCTGTGCGACGGTGAAGGTGCCGAATGGCCGCTGTCGCGCAAGTTCGGCTGCGTGCCGGAGATGGCGGAGCGCCTGCTGGCCCGGGCACCGGGTCTGGGACTGGTGCCGTTCGGCCTGCAGTTCCATGTCGGATCACAGCAGACCAACTCGGAAATGTGGGACCGTGCGCTGGCCACCTGCGCCGATCTGTTCCGCAACCTGGCGGATCAGGGCGTCTATCTGCGCATGGTCAACATGGGCGGCGGGTTTCCGACGCGCTATCTGCGCGACGTGCCGGAGGTCGGACGCTACGGCCAGTCCATCCACAACGCGCTGCGCCGCCACTTCGGCAATCGCCTGCCGCAGACGGTGATCGAGCCGGGTCGTGGCATGGTCGGCGATGCCGGTATCATCCGCTCCGAGATCGTCCTGATCTCGCGCAAGTCCGATGATGATCCGATGCGCTGGGTCTATCTCGACATCGGCAAGTTCGGCGGACTGGCGGAGACCATGGACGAGGCCATTCGCTACCCCATCCGCACCGATCATGACGATGATGACTTCGAGCCGACGATTCTGGCCGGTCCGACCTGTGACTCGGTCGACGTGATGTACGAGAAGACGCCGATCATGCTGCCGGTGTCGCTGCAGATCGGCGAGACCCTGCTGATCGAATCCACAGGTGCCTACACCACGACCTACGCCGCCAACGGCTTCAACGGCTTCCCGCCGCTGACCTGCATCTGCATCTGATCAGGCAATTGCGGTGCTGCCGGACCCGATCCGGCAGCCGGCGGTTCAGCTGTGAAGTGGGAGACTGGGCACCCGGGTCGAGCCCGGGTGCGGCGTGGAACGGTGTTGAGAAGCAGGAGCCACCGGCGGCCCAACTGCAACAGCGTTGCCGCCGGGCTTGACCCGGCGGTCCAGGAGTGCCGCTGAGACGTGAGAGAAGGGGCACCCGGGTTCGGGCCCGGGTGCGTCGTCGGTAGTGGCTGGGCGCGGAGGTGAGACAGTGTCAGTCGCCGCCCGCCGCGTCAGGCCGCCTTGGCGCGGCGCTTCTCTTCCTCTTCGTAGAGTTCCTTCTTGGACAGCTTGCCCACCAGGGTCTTGGGCAGTTCGTCACGAATGTCCATTTCGGAGATCATCTCGTGCTTGCCGACCTTGTCCTTCAGGAACGCCTTCAGTTCTTCGAAGGTGAAGCTTTCCGCGCCTGACTTCAGCTTGATGAAAGCCTTCGGGGCCTGGCCGCGATACTCATCGTGGATACCGATCACGGAGACTTCCTCGACCGACGGGTGCTGGTAGACCGCTTCCTCGATATTGCGCGGATAGACGTTGAAGCCGCCGCACAGGATCATGTCCTTGGTACGGTCCACGATGTACATGTAGCCGTCGTCGTCCATGTAGCCGACGTCACCGGTGCGGAAGAACCCGTCATCGGTGAAGCTCTCGGCGGTTGCTTCGGGCTTGTTCCAGTAGCCCTTCATGACATTCGCACCACGGATGCAGATCTCGCCGCGTTCGCCCATCGGCATGGTCTTCGCCGGATCATCGACGTCGATGAACTTGATCTCGATACCCGGCATCGGAATGCCGCAGGATCCCGGCTTTGCGTCCCCGTGCACGGGCGTGGAGACACCGGCGGGGCTGGTTTCCGTCATGCCCCAGCCTTCGGCCAGCTTGCAGCCGGTCAGCCTCTCGAACTTCTCCGCCACCTCGACCGGCAGCGGCGCGCCGCCCGAAGCACAGAACTTCAGCGACGACAGATCCATGTCCTGGATGCCGGGGTGGTTGATGATGGCCGTGAACATGGTCGGCACGCCGGGGAACATGGTCGGCTTCTTCGATCCCAGGTCCTTGATCACCGCTTCCAGCTCGAAGCGCGGATGCAGCACGATCTCCGCCCCGAACCGCATCGCCAGCAGCATGTTGATCTGCAGCGCGTAGATGTGGAACAGCGGCAGGACGGCCAGGATCTTTTCCTTGCCCTCCACCAGGGTCGGCTGGTCGCCGGTGTTGGACACGACATACATGCTGGTCGCGGCGGTCAGGTTGCCGTGGGTCAGCATCGCGCCCTTCGGCAGGCCGGTGGTGCCGCCGGTGTACTGCAGCACGGCCAGTGTCTCCGTCGGATCGCCGATCGCTACCGGATTGTACTTGCCGTCATTGGCGATCAGCTTCTTGAACCGGACATGGTGCATGTCGTTCGGGACCTTCGCGATCTCCTTCGACTTCACCAGCGGGAACAGCAGGTTCTTCGGGAACGGCAACACGTCGGGCAGGCCGCCGACCACGATCTTCTTCAGCCGGGTCTTGCCCAGCATCTCCGCCATCTGCGGATACAGCGCCGTCAGGTCCAGCGTGACCATGATGTCGGTCTGGCTGTCCTCGATCTTGTGTTCCAGCACCTTGGCAGCGTCCAGCGGCGAATAGTTCACCACCGTGCCGCCAGCCTTCAGGATGGCGTAGAAGCAGACAACGTAGTGGGGGGTGTTGGGCAGGAACAGGCCGACATGGACGCCGGGTCCGACACCAAGTGCCTGAAAGCCCTTCGCGGCGCGGGAGACCAGGTCGCTGAGTTCGCGATAGGTCAGCACCTTGCCCATGAAGTCGGTGGCGGGCTGGTCGGGCCAGCGCGAAACCGCGTCATCGAGGATCTGGTAGACGGGAAAGGTGTCGATCGGGGCATGCCAGTCCACGCCAGCGGAATAGGATTTCAGCCACGGATGTTCACCCACACGAATTCTCCCTGTCATCTGTCGCCGGAGTGTCCGGCATTCACGGCGATTCCGCCGTCCGTATTCTCCTCCGAGACATACCTCGCGCGCCAAATTGCCGCAATACGCAATAGGCCGGAACTGAAACGAAAAAGGGGCCGCCGGACTGTGCTGTCCGGCGGCCCCTTCGTCAGAACTGAAGCTGGATATCAGCCCTTCAGGTTCGCATTTGCGAAGTCCCAGTTCACCAGGTTGTCCCAGAACGACTGCACGAAGTCGGGGCGACGGTTCTGGTAGTCCAAGTAATAGGCATGCTCCCAGACATCGACGGTCAGGATCGGTTTCTGCCCATCGGTCAGCGGGGTGCCGGCGTTGGAGGTGTTGACGACCTTCAGCTTGCCGCCGTCCTGCACCAGCCATGTCCAGCCGGAACCGAAGTTGCCGACTGCGGATGCCTTGAAGGCCGCAACCAGTTCCTCGGTGGAGCCGAAGTCGGCCTTGATGGCGTCAGCGATGTCACCGCTTGCCGCGCCGCCACCGTTCGGAGCCATGGAATTCCAGAAGAAGGTGTGGTTCCAGATCTGCGCGACCTGGTTGAACAGGCCCTGGTTGCCGGCCTTGTGGGCCTCCGCGATCGCTTCCTCGACGCTGGCCTTGTCCAGGTCGGTGCCCGCCACCAGCTCGTTCGCCTTCGTCACATAGGCATTGTGATGCTTCTTGTGGTGAAAGCTGAAGGTATTGGCGGAGTAGTGCGGCTCCAGCGCGTTGTCGGCGTAGGGCAGGGGGGGGAGTTCGAATGCCATGTCGGTTTTCTCCGTCTTCTGGTTGCTTCTGGCCAGGCCGCCGTACGGGCGACAGGGCCGGTGAAATTCGTTCTGTGCCCTGCCGCTTGCGGTCCCCGGCGGGCACTCTGTTCCGTTACGTCACGATCTGGTGCGTTTCGGGCGTGAATAAAGGCGTCAGACCGCCTCAGGTCAAGCCCGGGACGCTGCAATGCGCGTGTGTCGTTCCTTTCAGGCGATGATGTCGGGCATCAGCAGGCCTTCCAGCCGCAGGATCTCGTCCTTCACCTTCAGTTTCTGTCGTTTCAGGCGCTGCATCTGCAGATCATCATAGGCGCCCTTTTCCGCCAGGGCAGCGATCGCCGCGTCGAGATCATGATGCGCAATCCGCTGTTCCGCCAGTTGCTTTTCGATGTTTGCCCGTGCCTCACCTTCCGCAACTATCATGTCACCGGTCTCTCCTTTGCCCGTGCCCGTCAGCCATGCCATAGTCGCGCCGCGCGCATGAAGCTGATCCCTGAAGAGTAACATGACCGCGCACCGGGATCACGGTCGGCGGCATCGCCGGACCACGATTGAACGCAGAAGTCTGGATCGTTTCATGGCGGTATTCTCGTCCGGAGTCTTCCCCCCCAATGACCTGTGGGACTACGCGACGCGTGTCTATGCGCGCGGTAAGGCGAAGGAAGCCTGTCTGGCCCTGCAGGACCGGCACGGGCTGGACGTCAATGTCATGCTGTTCTGCTGCTGGGTGGCCTCCAGCGGGCGCGGCACCTTCCGGGACAGCGAACTGGATCAGGCGCTGCAGGCGGTGGCGGACTGGCGCAGCAATGCCATCAATGCGCTGCACGGTCTGAAGCTCTATCTGAAAGGCGATACCGCACCGGCACCGCGCCCGCTCTCCGACGATCTGCGGCGGGTGGTTGTCGAGAGCGAACTGCATGCCGAGCATGTCGAGGTGCTGATGCTTCACGCCGCCATGACGCGGGTCGGCACGGGTACCTTCGACCGGTTGCAGCAGATCGAGGATTCGCTGGCGAACCTGTTCGACTATCTGGCGCGGGTCGATATCCAGGCCGACGATTCAGACCTGGCCGCCCTGATCGAGATCCTGATCGCGGCCTTCCCCGACGAACTGCCGGGCCGCATAGAGAGCCTGGCCGCCGGGGCGGCGTTCAGATTGCGGGCCGGTCGTCGCTGACGCAGTGATCCGTCAGGATGGCTGCTTCGCCGCCTCACCCACCGCGGGCTGGACGGAGAAGCTCTCGCCGCAGCCGCAGCGCTCCGCCTCGTTCGGGTTGGAGAAGGTGAAGCCGGAGCGGAACTGGGTTTCCTCGTAGTCCATCTCCGCGCCCAGCAGGAACATGGTGGCCATCGGATCGACGAAGACGCGCGCGCCCTCGGCCTCCACCACTTCCTCGAATTTCTTCTGCTCGGTAGCGTACTCGACATTGTAGGTCATGCCGGAACAGCCGCCGGTCTTCACGCCGACGCGCACGCCAAGCGCCGTGTCGCCCTTGGCTTCCGCGCGCTGCATCAGCCGCTGCACCTGCTCGGCGGCGCGCGGCGTGACGGTCAGGATCGGTTTGCCACCCTCGGTCTGGAACATCATTTCACTCCTGAACAGGTTGGTCTGAATTCAGCGTCGCTCAAAACATGTCGAGGGCGAGACGGGCCTCGTCCGACATGCGCTCCGGTGTCCACGGCGGCTCGAACACCAGTTGCACGGTGACGAGTCCGGTGCCTTCGACGGTGGCCACCGCGTCCGCCACCCATTGCGGCAGTTCACCGGCAACCGGGCAGGCCGGGGCGGTCAGTGTCATGTCGACCTCGACATCGCCGTCCGGTTTCGCCTCCAGCCTGTAGATAAGGCCGAGTTCGTAGATGTCCACCGGGATCTCCGGGTCATAGACGGTCTTCATCGCCGCGATCAGCGGCTCGGAGCCGAGTTCGCTCAGGCCCTCTCGCTTCTCGCCCGCATAGGCGACGACGTCCGGGACTTCCATGAAGTCCAGCAGGCTCGGACTCTGGTCAGGTGTCATGGTCATTTCAATTCCCCTGTATGGAGAGCAGATGGACGGTGCGCGGGTTCCTGGACATCAGGCACCTGCTGCTTCGCGGGCAACCGGCTGCCCGGCCATCTTCTGGATCTGTTTCAGCATTGCCATCATGCCGACCTGGCGCTGGAAGGTGAGGGCACCCAGGTTCAGCCGCCGCACGTCATCGAGACTGATCTCGCGCACCTCCTCCGACGTCAGGCCGCTGAAGGACTGCACCATCATGTGCACCAATCCCTTCACGATTGCCGCCTCGGAGGCACCCTTGAACCAGTGCAGGCCATCCTTCTTCTCATGCACCAGCCAGACCTTCGACATGCAGCCGTGCATCAGGTTCGCGTCCGTCTTCCATTCGTCGGGGAAGTCGGTCGCATCCTGTTTCTTCGCCAGATCGAGCAGGAACTCGAAGCGCATGTCGTCGTCCAGCGCCTCCAGCGTCTCCGCGAAATCCTCGTACTCAGCGCGTGCCATGTGTGATCCTCAACTCAGCATCTTCCTGGCTTTCTCGATGGCTTCCCCAAGCACATCGATCTCAGCCTTCGTGTTGTACATCGCCAGCGTCGCACGAACAGTCCCGATGATCCCCAGCCGGTCCATCAGCGGCTCGGCGCAATGATGGCCGACGCGGCAGGCAACGCCCTGACGGTCCAGCACGGCGGCCACGTCATAGGGGTGCAGCCCGTCCACCAGGAAGGAAATGATGGCCGCCTTGTCCGGCGCGGTGCCGATCAGGCGCATCCCCTCGATGGCCGACAGCCGCTCATGCGCATAGTCGCGCAGCCCCGCCTCATGCGCGCGGATGGCATCGAAGCCGATGTCGGCGACATAGTTGATCGCCGCATGCAGGCCAATTGCCTCCACGATCGCAGGCGTTCCGGCCTCGAACCGGTGCGGGGCCTCCTTGAAGGTCGAGCCCTTGAAGGAGACCTTGTCGATCATGTCGCCGCCGCCGAGGAACGGCGGCATGCTGTTCAGGATATCCAGCTTGCCATAGAGCACGCCGAGACCACTCGGCCCGTAGAGCTTGTGGGCGGTGAAACCATAGAAATCGGCGTCGATGTCCTGCACGTCGACCGGGCCGTGCACCACTGCCTGGGCGCCATCGAACAGTACCTTCGCACCTGCGTCGTGGGCCAGTCGCGCCACTTCCTTCGCCGGGACATTGGTGCCCAGCACGTTGGAGCAATGGGTGATGGAGACCAGCTTCGTGCGGTCGTTCAGCAATTCCGCGAACCGGTCGATCCGGAAGCTGCCATCATCCTCCACCGGTGCCACGCGCAGCACGACACCCGTGGCCTCCGCCAGCAACTGCCAGGGCACGATGTTGGCATGGTGCTCCATCTCGGAGACGATGACCTCGTCTCCCTCCTTCAGGAAGGCCCGGCCATAGGCGTGGGCCACCAGATTGATGGCGGCAGTGACGTTGGGCGTGAAGATGATCTCGTCCGGGCTGGCCGCATTTAGGAACCGCGCGACGCGGTCCCGCGCCTGCTCGAACGCGTCCGTGGTCGCGGCGGACAGGTAGTGCGCACCGCGATGGACGTTGGAATACTGGTGCTCCATGCAGTGGCGCATGGCGTCGATGACCTGGCGCGGCTTCTGCGCGCTGGCCCCTGAATCCATGAAGACCAGCGGCTTGCCGTAGACGGTTTCCGACAGGATCGGGAAGTCGCGGCGCACCGCCTCCACATCCAGCACGGTGCTGTTCGCGCGATCCGAAACGGTATCAGCCATGGGCCGCACCCTCCACCTGCAGCGCGCCGTGCACCCGGTCCTTCAGACGTTCGCGCAGTCCTTCGTCGGCGATGTCGTCGAAGACCTCGTCCAGAAAGGCCTGCACCAGCAGGCTCTTGGCGGCCTGCGCGTCGATACCCCGGGCACGCAGATAGAACAGCGCGTCCTCGTCGATCTCGCCTGCGGTCGCACCATGGCTGCAGACCACATCGTCGGCATAGATCTCCAGCGCCGGCTTGGAGTCGATCTCCGCCTGCCGCGACAGCAGCAGTGCCTTGTTCAACTGGTGTCCGGCGGTCTTCTGCGCATCCTTCATCACCCGGATGCCGCCCTGGAACACACCGCGTGAGCGGTCATCCAGCACGCCCTTGTAGACTTCATGGCTGCTGGTGTTGGGTACGGCGTGATCGATGTGGGTGGTGTGATCCAGGTGCTGCTGCCCACGACCTGCATAGGCCCCGAGCAGGCGTACGGAACTGCCCTGACCGTTCAGGGCGACATGCACCTCGTCCCGCGCCAGCCGGGATCCAACGGACAGGACGAAACGTTCGTGGCTTGCGTCGCGTCCGATCTCCACCGCGCAGTCGGACAGGTGGAAGGCCTCTATGCTCTCGTCCTGCAGCTTGACGTGACGCAGGCGCGCGCCGTCTGCCAGCCGCACATCGGTGGCCAGCGTTGCGGCGTAGGCGTTGCTGCCCAGGTGGTGTTCCACCACGGTCAGCGCGCTGTTGCTGCCGAGCGCGATCTCCAGCGTGAAATGATGGCCGCCCGAGCGGCTGCCCGTGCCGATGAAGACAAGCTCCAGCGCCTGTGACGGTGCCGCGTTGGCATCCAGCGTGATGCGCAGCCCGTCGTCCGCCATGGCGATGCTGAGGTCGCGCACGGCGCGTCTGCCGCCCATGTCAGCCTGCAGGGTGCCGCCCTGATCGAGGCTCAGGCCGTCGATCCCGGCATCCGAAAGGTCACCGTCGATACGCCCGTCGATGATCACCACCCGGTGTGCCCCATCCACCAGCGTGTCGGGGATGGCGGGGGTGCTGTCGTTGGCGGGTTCGGTCCGCGCATCCAGGAACTGGGTCAGCGGGCGCAGGTTGGTGAATTTCCAGGCTTCCTGCTTCGGCGTCGGCAGACCCGCGTCGCGGAACCGGTCGCGCGCCGCGGTCCGGTCGGTGTCGGCATCACCGCTGAAGCGTTCCAGAAGGATTTCGGCTGTGCTGTCCATGACTGCCTCAGGCCGCCCGGTCCGTGCCGAAGGACGCGTAGCCCTTCTTCTCCAGCTCCAGCGCCAGGTTCTTGTCGCCGCTCTCGACGATCCGGCCCTCCGCCAGGATATGCACCCGGTCGGGAATGATGTGATCCAGCAGCCGCTGGTAATGGGTGATGATCAGCATCCCCCGTTCCGGCCCGCGCAGGGCGTTGACGCCGTCGGCCACGACCTTCAGCGCGTCGATGTCGAGGCCGGAATCGGTCTCGTCCAGCAGGCAGAACGCCGGGTCGAGCACCGCCATCTGCAGGATCTCGTTGCGCTTCTTCTCGCCGCCGGAAAAGCCGACATTGACGGGACGTTTCAGCATCTCGTCGGAGATGTTCAGGTCCTTCGCCTTGCCGCGCACCAGCTTCATGAACTGCATCGCGTCATATTCTTCCTCGCCCCGCTGGCGGCGCACCGCGTTCACGGCGGTCTTCAGGAAGGTCAGCGTCGCGACACCTGGAATCTCCACCGGATACTGGAAGCCCAGGAACAGCCCGTCAGCCGCGCGTTCCTCCGGTTCCCGGTCCAGCAGGTCGCGGCCCTGGAACGTGACCTTCCCGTCCGTCACCGTGTAGCCGTCGCGCCCTGCCAGCGTGTAGGACAGGGTGGACTTGCCGGCCCCGTTCGGCCCCATGATGGCATGCACCTCGCCCTTCGGGACTTCCAGGTCCAGGCCCCGGATGATTTCCTTGCCATCCACTTCGACGTGCAGGTTCTCGATCTTCAGCATGTTGTCGCCTTCGGCTTGTCTGTCTGTTGCGTTGCGCGGTTCGGTGTCGGCCGTTGCCTCAGCCGACACTGCCTTCCAGGCTGATGCCCACCAGCTTGGTCGCCTCCACCGCGAATTCCATGGGCAGTTCCCGCATCACCTCGCGGCAGAACCCGTTGACGATCAGCGCCACCGCCTCCTCGTCGGAGAGCCCGCGCTGGCGGCAGTAGAAAAGCTGCTCGTCGGAGATCTTCGAGGTCGTGGCCTCATGCTCCACGCGGGCGCTGGAGTTCTTCGCCTCGATGTAGGGCACGGTGTGCGCTCCGCACTGGTCGCCGATCAGCAGGGAGTCGCACTGGGTATAGTTCCGTGCGCCCTCCGCCCCCGGTTGGATGCGCACCAGACCACGGTAGGTCTGGTTGGCGCGACCGGCGGAGATGCCCTTGGAGATGATCGTCGACCGGGTGTTCTTGCCGATGTGGATCATCTTGGTGCCGGTGTCGGCCTGCTGGCAGTTGTTCGTGATGGCCACCGAGTAGAATTCGCCCACCGAATTGTCGCCCTGCAGGATGCAACTCGGATACTTCCAGGTGATCGACGACCCGGTCTCGACCTGGGTCCAGGAAATCTTCGAATTCCGGCCCCGGCAGGCGCCGCGCTTGGTGACGAAGTTGTAGATGCCACCCTTGCCGTTCTCGTCGCCCGGATACCAGTTCTGCACCGTGGAATACTTGATCTCCGCGTCATCCAGCGCGATCAGTTCGACCACCGCCGCATGGAGCTGGTTCTCGTCGCGCATCGGCGCGGTGCAGCCCTCCAGATAGCTGACGTAGGAGCCTTCGTCGGCGATGATCAGCGTCCGCTCGAACTGCCCCGTATTCTCCTGATTGATGCGGAAATAGGTCGACAGTTCCATGGGGCAGCGCACGCCCTTCGGAATGTAGACGAAGCTGCCGTCGGTGAAGACGGCGGAGTTCAGGCAGGCATGCTTGTTGTCGGCTGCGGGCACGACGGAGCCGAGATACTTCCTTACCAGTTCCGGATGGGTCTGGATCGCCTCCGAGATCGCGCAGAAGATGATGCCCTTGGCTTCCAGTTGCTTCTTGTAGGTGGTGCCGACGGAGACGCTGTCGAACACGGCATCGACGGCGACCTTCGGTGCGCCCTCGACCCCGGCCAGCACTTCCTGCTCCCTGAGCGGGATACCCAGCTTGGCATAGGTCTCCAGCAGCTTCGGATCGACCTCGTCCAGGCTCTTCGGCTTGTCGCCGGTCTTCGGCGCCGCATAGTAGTAGGCGTCCTGATAGTCGATCTGCGGAAAGTCGACGAAAGCCCATTTCGGCTCCGGCATGGTCAGCCAGTGGCGGTACGCCTTCAGCCGCCATTCCAGCAGCCATTCCGGCTCTTCCTTCTTGGCGGAGATGAAGCGAACGATGTCCTCGCTCAGCCCCTTCGGTGCCATGTCGGATTCGATGTCGGTGGAGAAACCGTACTTGTAGCGGTCGCCCAGTTCCTTCACCTGCTGGATGGTTTCAGCGGTTGCAGCCATGCGTCAGGCCCCCCTTGAGGTGCTGGTTGAGTGCCCGTAGGCCGGACGGGCCGGTTGGTCCGGCACGGGGAATTCCATCGGCGTCAGTGCCATGTCGGCCAGGGTCACGCGACCCAGCGCCGAACGTATCGCCTCGTTGACCCGGTTCCAGTTGCCACGCATGCCGCACAGGCTTTCCACGTTGCAGCTGTCATCGGCACCGTCGACGCAGGCGGTCAGCGCGATGGGGCCATCCAGTGCCTGCACGATCTCTGCGATGGAGATCTGTTCCGGCGTCCGCTCGACGACGTAGCCACCTTGCGCCCCGCGCACGGAACGCAGCAGACCGGCACGGGCCAGGGACTTCAGAACCTTGGCCACGGTCGGTTGCGGCACGCCGGTCTCATCGGAAAGCCGGGTGGCGGTGAACAGCACATCTGCCGTCGCGGTTTCGCTGATCTGACCCATGTGGACCATCATCACCACCGCGTAATCCGTCAGTTTGCTCAAGCGCATCATCTGTCCGTTTGCCCCTGTGCCATGAAACAGGACTTCAATGGTCCTCTATCTATCGGAAGCCGGTGATAAATCAAGACCGAAACGGTACGGATTGATCTGTTTCAGGCTGCGGTGCGCGCCTGCTGCTTCGCCAGACCACGGCGGAAATCATCCAGGGTGATGATGCGGTCGATGTTGCCGTCGGCGTCCAGGATCTCGTAGACGACGCCGTCCACGGCGGTCATCTGCAGCAGGATCGTGGCACCGTTCTCGCCGCCGCCCTCGATATGCGTCTCGTCGCCATTGTTGGTTCCGAAACCGGCGGAAACGCGGGATGTATGCGGATCACCATGGCCGATCACCGGTTCGAACAGCCGGTGCTCCCCCTCGATCACCAGCGTCTTGGTCGGCCCGACATGCCGGTGCGGCACACATTCCGCGTGCGGATCGAACTTCATCAGCATGTCCACGACCTGTGTGCGGTCATCCACCGACAGCAGGTGATAATACAGCCCCTCGAACCCCGCGAACGGCCGCCACGGGATCTCCCCGTTTCCAAATTCGGTTGTATTGGTCATCACGTTCTCCTCGCGTGGCGTTGGTCCAGTTCGGTAAATCTTGCCGTAGGTCCTTGTGTAGATGCAATCACGGGAACGGAGTGGAATCGCTATGACCGACATTGTCTATTTGTCCCCGGAGGACCTGGAGAAGAAATTCGGCATCCCGAAATGGTTTCGCGCATACAGCTTCAAGGGGGAATGGAAGAACTTCACCGAGAAGACAATAGCGCGCCCGATCATCCATGGCGGGTTGATCGAGAAGGGCTATTTTCGGGATGGAGATACCTGCTTCTGCGAACTGACGCTGTCTGTCAGCCGTTTCAGGCAAACCGTCCGGTCCGGGACCATGGTGCGATATCTGGAGATCGAACGAGGCGCCGTCGGAGAAATTCTTCTCAAGTACGCGAAATCCGACCTGCGCCGGATCAACCGTCAGGCGGCAGCGGGCATCTCACCGAACCCAAACGATATCGAGACCGTCAGGCTCGAGCTGCTCTCGGCATTCACCGGCACTCCTTATGGCAATCTGCTGTCAGGATTGGTGAAGTCGAACGACAACCAGAAAGTGCTCGACGCGTTCGGAGAGATCGCCAAGGCCATGGAGAGGGACCGCAAGAAGCTCTCGGGATTGCTCAGTGTGACGCGGTTCAAGTTGAGCGAAACGAAGATCGTCGATGAGTTCGCCAGCCTGGTGCTGATCGACAGGTTGAAGAAGGTACTCAACGCGAAAATTCCCTGCGACGACTGGATCAGAAAGCTGGAAGACGGTGTCGTGGCAAGGAAAGAGGAATTGCCCGAGTACATTGATGCCGAGCCTGAGGAAAGCGCTGAGAGCATGATGAAGAAGCTGATCGAGAAGGCGAAGACGCTGCTGCGGCAGTAGCTGCCTGACGCACCAGCACAACTGCGCCTGCTCCGCTCCCCACCTGGCAGTTCAGCCCCGTCATCCTACATGGGTGATCTGCCAGGGTAGCCGCGCAGCAGGCGGGGTTAGCCACGTCGATTGACGGACTTGGCTAACCCTTTGCCGCCTTCTGTGCCTTTGATGTCTGCTTTGCTGCCACTGTCTTCGCGGTCGCCGGTTTCGCTGCAGCCGTCGCTGTCGTCTGCTGGATTGCCTCGATCAGGCGCTGGCGGATGCGGTCGTGGCGGTTGGGGTCGTCGATCTTCAGGCCGAACATGTCGCGGACATAGAAGACGTCCACGGCGCGTTCGCCATAGGTGGCGATGCGGGCGCGGCCGACGTTCAGGGACAGGTTGAACAGCGCCCAGGCGACATCATGGATGAAGCCGGGGCGGTCGCGGCCATTGACCTCGATCACCGTCCAGGTGTTGGAGATATTGTTGTCGATCAGGACCACCGGCTCGACCTTGAAGACCCGGGTACGCTCCGAATAGCCCGGCTTGCGTCCGGCGATGACACCGCGTGGCCTGACCTCGCCCGCCAGCGTCCGGGCGACGGCGTCACGCAACTTGTCGAGCCGCTGCGGGTCGGACAGGGCGTTCTCGTCCATGTCCTGCACGATGAAGGTATCCACCGCCATGCCGTCGTGAGTGGTGGAGATACGGGCATCGACGATGTTGACGCGCGCCACGGCCATGGCCCCGGCGATACGGCTGAACAGGCCCGGATGGTCGGCGGCGTAGACCATGATCTCCGTCATGGCCTTGAACTGGTCGGAGCGGGTGGCGATGGCTAGTTGCTCCTCGCTCTGGTCTGCCTTGAGCATGACCTCGGCGTGCCAGGCCTGGGTGTCGGTATCGATGCCCAGCCAGTAGCCGTCGTAGAAGCGCTCCGTATGCGCCTCCAGCCGTTCCTTCGGCCAGGCGTCAAGGATTCCTGCCAGGGCTTCCTTGGCGGCGGCAACCCGCTGCTTCGGCCCCTTGGCGCGCATGTCGCCGGACAGCGCTTCCTCCGCCCGATAGTAGAGATCGCGCAGCAACTGCCCCTTCCAGCCGTTCCAGACGCCGGGGCCAACGGCACGTATGTCGGCGACGGTCAGGATCAGCAGCAGGCGCAGCCGTTCCGGGCTTTGCACCAGGGCGACGAAGTCCTGGATGGTCTTGCCGTCGGACAGGTCACGCTTGAAGGCGGTTGCCGACATCAGCAGGTGCGCGCGCACCAGCCAGGCCACCATCTCCGTCTCGCCCGCACTGAAACCCATGCGCTTGCAGAGCTTCAGCGCCACCTTCTCCCCCAGAACCGAATGGTCGCCGCCGCGTCCCTTGGCGATGTCGTGCAGGAAGACGGCCATGTAGAGCACTTCACGCGACAGCACCTGATGCACGATCTCGTGGCTCAGCGGATGGTCCTCCGCCAGTTCCCCCTGCTCGATCTTCCAGACCAGCCCGACCGCGCGCAGCGTATGCTCATCCACCGTGTAGTGGTGGTACATGTCATGCTGCGTCTGCGCCACGACCCGGCCGAAGTCGGTGATGAACTGACCGAGAATCCCGGCTTCGCTCATCCGTCGCAGATGGATCTCAGGCTCCTTCCTGGAAGTCATGATGTCCAGGAAGCAGCGGTTGGCTGCCGGATCATTGCGGACCGCGCGGTTGATCTTCTTGCGGTGACGGCGCAGCAGCCGGTGGGCGTCGGGGTGAATGTCCAGATCATTCGCCTGCGCCACCTGGAAGATGCGCAGCATGGCCACCGGATCCTCGGCGAACAGTTCCTCATCCTCGACATTCAGCCAGCTACCCTCGGCCACGAAGCCGTCGATCTGCTTCGTGCGCAGGCCGAAGCGGGGCAGGCGGAACAGCGGCTTCTTCTGGTTCTCCGCCTCGATGGAGGAGCAGATGACCCGAGTCAGGTCGCCAATGTCCCGCGCCACCAGATAGTAATGCTTCATGAAGCGCTCGATCGCCTGGGCACCCGCGTGGTCCGTATAGCCGAGGCGGGCCGCCAGTTCGGTCTGCACATCGAAGGTCAGGCGTTCCTCGGGCCGGTTGGTCAGCAGGTGCAGGTGAAAGCGCACCGACCAGAGAAACCGTTCCGCCTTGACGAAACGCCGGTACTCGGCGGCGGTCATGATGCCCCGTTCCACCAGGTCACCGACGTCGGCCACCCGATAGACGTACTTGGCAATCCAGGTCAGGGTGTGCAGGTCGCGCATCCCGCCCTTGCCTTCCTTCAGATTGGGCTCGTTGACGTAGCGCGAGTCGCCGAAGCGCTGATGCCGCTCATCGCGCTCCGCAAGTTTCATTTCCACATATTCGGTGCCGCTGCCCTGTACGACCTCCTTGCCGAACCGCCGTTGCTGTTCCAGGAACAGGTTCTGGTCGCCGAAGATGAACCGGGCTTCCAGCAGCGCGGTGCGGATGGTGGTGTCCTGCTTCGACAGGCGGATGCAGTCGTCGATGGTGCGCGTCGAGTGGCCGACCTTCAGCTTCAGGTCCCAGAGCATGTAGAGCATGTATTCGATCATGCTCTCCGACCAGGCAGTCTGCTTGTAGGGCAGCAGGAACAGCAGATCCACATCCGACTGGGGCGCCATCTGGCCCCGGCCATAGCCGCCCACTGCGACGACGGACATCTGCTCGCCATCGGTCGGGTTTGCCGCGTGAAACACGTCGTTCAGGGCGTGGTCGTAGAGCAGCCGGATGATCTGATCGACCAGGAACGCCATCGCCCGCGCCGCCTGGTCCCCGGCCTCCCCGTCCACGAACCGCTGTTCGATCGCCGCACGGCCTTCCTCCATCGCATCGCGCAGTTCGGCGAAGACGGCATTGCGCAGATCCGCCTCCTGCTTGTCGGCGAGGCTGGCGATGCGGATGCCCACGGCACGGCGGTCAATGATCTGTCGGCGATTGCGAACCTGTTCCATGCGTCGCAACATACAGCAACATTGATGCAGACCAAATGACTGCGAACCGGGGAGGGTGAGCCATGTCGATGACGCTGAACGAGGGGCTGAAGCTGGGGTTCATGGCGCGGATGGCGACGCGCGCCGATGCCGTCGAGGTGGTGAACCTGGCGGAGGGCAACGGCTTCGATTCCCTGTGGCTGGGTGATCATCTGGTCTTCGCGGTGCCGATCCTGGATCCGCTGATCCAGCTTGCGCAGGCCGCGGCGCTGTCCGACAGGCTGACCGTGGCCACCGGTGTCTACCTGCTGGCACTGCGGCACCCCACGCCCACCGCCAAGATGGCGGCAACGCTGGATCACATCTCCGGCGGGCGCTTCATCTTCGGCACCGGTGTCGGCGGGGAGTTTCCGGGCGAGTTCGCCGCCGCCGGGGTGCCGCACAAGGAACGCGGCGCCCGCACCTCCGAATCCATCGAGGTCATCCGCAAGCTCTGGTCGGGGGAGGAGATCACCCATAAGGGCCGGCATTTCGAACTGCCGCCAACGCGGATGCTGCCCGCCCCGGTGCAGGCCGGCGGCCCGCCGATCTGGGTCGGCGGACGGTCACCTGCGGCGCTGCGCCGGGCGGCCACGCTTTCAGATGGCTGGATTTCCTATGTCGTGACGCCGGAGATGTTTGCCGAGTCGCTGGCCACCATCCAGGCCAACATGGCAGAGGCCGGGCGCAGCGTGGAAGGCTTCGGCACCGGACACCTGCTGTTCTTCCGCATCGACGACGATTTCGACACCGCCTGGGACAAGGCGACCGACCACCTGTCGACCCGCTACGCCATGGATTTCAGAAAGCCCGCCAAACGCTACGCCGCGCTGGGCACGCCGGAGCAGGTGGCAGAGAGCGTGCGAAAGTTCCATGCCGCAGGTGTCCGCCACCTGGTACTGGACCACACCGGCCCGCTGGACGAAAGCAACGCCCAGCTACAGCGCTTCGCTACGGAGGTGACGCCGCTGCTGGCGGATCTGTTGTGAGGTAAGCTGGACGCGCCTTACTGCCCGCCAATCCGCACGGCACCCAGGATCGGGCCGAAGCCGTCGGCCTGAACAATGACGGCGCAGCCATCGCGGCCCTCCGCCCAGACAGCCTGCATGTCCACGGGCAGGCTGAGGGCGGATGTGCCGTCCCATGTACCGACGCGCTCCATCTTCCGGACAACGTTGTGGTAGGCGAGCGTCTTGCCCCGGTTCTCGCCGCGCTGGATATCGACATCGTGGCGATTGTCGAAGGCGACAAGCCAGATGGTGGCAGGCGTTTCGAGATCGGCGGGCGCCAGGTCAACCACCCACTGGCCCTTGCCTGGACCCTTATGGGTCGAGACGTTCACCATGGGGCGATCGGCAGTGGCCTCGATCGCGGCCTCGACCGCGCGCTTGTCGTGGCCCACCACCTGTTCCTTGCCGCCGATCACAAGCTGCGGGGTATAGACATAACGCCCGCCGACGCGACTGACGTAGCTGCGCTGGCGCTGTCCTGACTCCGGCATGGCGAAGGTGTCGTGCCAGCCGATGTAGTCCCAGTAATCGACATGAAAACTGAAGCCCAGCACGTCATCGCGCTTCACCAGTTCGCCCAGCAGTTCATCGGCGGGGGGACAGGAGTTGCAGCCCTGGCTGGTGAAGAGTTCCACCACGATCAGGGGCTTGTCGGCTGCGCGTGCATCCGGTGCAGCCGCCAGCATGCCAGGGCCGACCGCCGCCAACAGGAAGGCAGCGGTGATGCCGCTTCGTGCGCGGCCAGTGAGGCGGCCAGCCAGGCGGCCCGTGAGTCTGTTCAAAAGGTGATTTCGCATGCTGCGAAGGTAGGCGGCAGGCGGGGGGGCGACGAGTCACTTGTCGGTGAAATATTGCCCCCTCGCGCTTTCGTTACGCCGCCTTGATCAGGCCGCGAGCCTGCGCAGCACGTACTGCAGGATGCCGCCATGGCGGAAGTAATCAACCTCGTCGAGCGTGTCGATACGGCAGAGCAGGTCAACCTCGACCTTCGAGCCGTCGGCGCGTTCGATGACACAGGGCACGTTCATGCGCGGCTTGATACCGTCGGAGATGCCCTTCAGCGAGATAATCTCGTCGCCCGTCAGGCCCAGTGTCTTGCGATCCGTGCCCTCCGGGAACACCAGCGGCAGGACACCCATGCCGACCAGGTTGGAGCGGTGGATACGCTCGAAGCTCTCCGCGATCACCGCCTTGACGCCCAGCAGGTTGGTTCCCTTCGCCGCCCAGTCGCGCGACGAACCGGTGCCATATTCCTTGCCCGCGAAGACGACCAGCTTGCGGCCCTCCTCCGCATACTTCTGGGCAGCGTCATAGATCGACATCTGCTCACCGGAAGGAACGTGGCGGGTCATGCCGCCCTCCACACCCGGCACCATCTCGTTGCGGATGCGGATGTTGGCGAAGGTGCCACGCATCATGACCTGGTGGTTGCCGCGGCGGGAGCCGTAGGAGTTGAAGTCACGCGTCGGCACCTGGTTGCTGCTGAGATAGCTGCCGGCTGGGCCGTCGGCCTTGATCGAACCGGCGGGCGAGATGTGGTCGGTGGTCACCGAGTCGGCGAGGATCGCCAGGATCCGGGCGTTCTCCACATCCTCGAAGCCTTCCGGCGGGTTCAGCTTCATGCCCTCGAAGTACGGCGGATGCTGCACGTAGGTGGAGGTCATGTCCCACTCGTAGGTCAGGCCGCCACTGCTCTGCACCTTCTGCCAGTCCTCGTCACCGGCGAAGACATTGCCGTAACGCTCCTCGAACATCTCCGGCAGCACGCAACGGCGGACGGTCTCGATCACTTCCGCGTTGCTCGGCCAGATGTCCTTCATGAAGACATCGTTGCCGTCCTGGTCCTGACCCAGCGGATCATTGAACAGATCGACCTTCATCGACCCGGCAATGGCATAGGCCACCACCAGCGGCGGAGAGGCGAGATAGTTCGCCTGCACATGCGGGTTCACGCGGCCCTCGAAGTTGCGGTTGCCCGACAGCACCGAACAGGCCACCAGATCGTTCTCGCTGATGGTGTTCGCGATCGGGTCCGGCAGCGGGCCGGAGTTGCCGATGCAGGTGGTGCAGCCATAGCCGACCAGGTTGAAGCCGAGCTTGTCCAGATCGTCGGTCAGTCCGGCCTTCTCCAGATAGTCGGAGACGACCTGGCTGCCGGGGGCGAGCGAGGTCTTGACCCAAGGTTTCACGGTCAGGCCCAGTTTCGCCGCATTCCGCGCCACCAGCCCGGCACCCAGCATGACGCCGGGATTGGAGGTGTTGGTGCAGGAGGTGATGGCGGCAATGACGACATCACCATGCCCGATCTCGTAGTCCGCACCCTTCACGGCGAAGCGCGCGTCCGGATTGGAGACGCCGAAGACGTCCTTCTCCGCCTTGGCGAAGGCGGTCGCCGCGCTTGACAGCGGAACCCGGTCCTGCGGGCGTTTCGGCCCTGCCAGGCTCGGCTCCACGGTGGAAACGTCCAGCTCCAGCGTATCGGTGAACACAGGCTCGGTGTCGTCCAGCCACAAGCCCTGTTCCTTGGCATAGGCCTCGACCAGCGCGATCAGGTCGGCCGGGCGGTTGGTGGAGCGCATGTAGGCCAGCGTCTCGTCATCAACGGGGAAGAAGCCGCAGGTGGCGCCATATTCCGGCGCCATGTTGGCGATGGTGGCCCGGTCGGCGAGGCTCATCTGACTGACGCCCTCGCCGTAGAACTCGACGAACTTGCCGACAACGCCGCGGGTACGCAGCATCTCGGTCACCGTCAGCACCAGATCGGTCGCGGTGGTGCCTTCCTTCAGCTTGCCGGTCAGCTTGAAGCCGACGACTTCGGGGATCAGCATGGAGGTCGGCTGGCCCAGCATCACGGCCTCCGCCTCGATGCCGCCAACGCCCCAGCCCAGCACACCCAGGCCATTGACCATGGTGGTGTGGCTGTCGGTGCCGACCAGCGTGTCGGGGTAGGCAACCGTGCGCCCGTCCTCTTCCTTCGACCAGACGACCTTGGCGAGATATTCCAGGTTCACCTGATGGCAGATACCGGTTCCCGGCGGCACGACGCGGAAATTGTCGAATGCCTCCGACCCCCAGCGCAGGAACTCGTAGCGTTCCTTGTTGCGCTGATACTCCAGATCGACGTTGGTCTTGAAGGCGGTGTTGTTGCCATAGGCATCCACCATCACCGAATGGTCGATCACCAGGTCGACCGGGTTCAGCGGGTTGATCTTGTTCGGGTCGCCGCCCATCGCCTCGATCGCGGAGCGCATGGCGGCCAGATCGACCACGGCGGGCACGCCGGTGAAGTCCTGCATCAGCACGCGGGCCGGGCGGTAGGCAATTTCCTGCCCCTTGGCGCCCCGGTCGTTCAGCCAGCCGGCCATGGCCTTGACGTCATCGACGCTGACCGTCCGGTCATCCTGGAACCGCAGCAGGTTCTCAAGCAGCACCTTCAGCGATTTCGGCAGGGCGGAGATGTCACCCAGCTCGGCCTCGGCGGCCTTCAGGCTGAAATAGTCGATCTCCTTGCCACCAACATTAAGCGTGCGACGTGTCTTCAAGCTGTCCAGACCCACAAGCCAGCTCCTCTTCCCAAGAATTCATGAAACCCGAACCATCGACGGGCGACCCCCCATGCGGACGTCGGTGCCGGAATCCGGCCTCCCGTGTCGTCACGCAAAAGTCGCTCGCGTCGATAATAGACGAAGCAGTCTCCGTATTCTTGCAATATTTACGTGACGTTCGGCAAGTCGGGCAGGGAAGATTCCGCCGCTCCGGGCCACGGAAAATGCCGACCGCGCCTGTTTGACGCGACCGGCATCCCCGGTTCCGGTGCTTCGCGGCGTCAGGCAGACAGCTTTGCCGCCGTGCGGGCCACATGCGCGCCCTGGAAGCGCGCGCCCTCCAGTTCGACCTCGGACGGCTGACGGGATCCGTCACCGTCAGCCAGGGTCGTTGCGCCGTATGGCGAACCTCCCTTGACCTCCTCCAGGCCCATCTGGCCCTGGAAGCTGTAAGGCAGTCCGACGATGACCATGCCCTGATGCAGCAGCGTGGTGTGGAATGACAGGATCGTGCTCTCCTGACCGCCGTGCTGGGTGGCTGAGGAAGCGAAGACGCTGCCGACCTTGCCCACCAGCTTGCCCTGCATCCAGAGGGCGCCGGTCTGGTCGAGGAAGTTCCGCATCTGCGCCGCCATCATGCCGAACCGGGTCGGCGTCCCGAAGATCACCGCGTCGTAGTCGGCGAGTTCCGACGGTTCGGCGATGGGGGCAGCTTGGTCGAGCTTGATGCCTGCGTTCCTTGCCGCATCCTCCGGTACCAGTTCCGGCACCCGTTTGACGGTGACTTCCGTCCCGTCGACGGAACGCGCGCCGTCAGCGATTGCATTGGCCATGCTTTCGATATGGCCATAAGAGCTGTAGTAGAGCACCAGTACCTTGGTCATTGTCCCGGATCCTTCCATTGGGGTGTTCGATGGGGTTCCATCTGGTCGGTGCCGGTTCGATTGGCAGGGGTGCGCCGAAGGAACAGTCGGAGCAATGAGTTCGGCAGTACCGAAATGGCAATCAGTGAATTGAAATTGTTGATGTTTCCATGCTGTAAACAATGTGTTTCGAGATGCATGGCTTGACGTGCGGGGCAGCAGGATGGGCGCAACAGCCATGATCGGCGGACAGGAAAACGGTGCCGGTGACCGCCGGATGCTGGCCCGTGCGCAGGGGCTGGCCGTCCAGTTCGGCGGACGTACCGTCCTGAGCGGCGTCGACATGGACATCGCCGCCGGAGAGATCGTGACCATCATTGGCCCGAACGGGTCCGGGAAGACGACCCTGGTGAAGGCGCTGCTCGGCCTGGTTCCCGTGGCACGCGGCAGAGCCGAGCTGATGCCGGGCACCCGCATCGGCTATGTCCCGCAGCGCTTCAGCATTGATGCGGTCCTGCCGCTGCGGGTCGACCGGCTGATGACGCTGACCGCGCCGGCCTCCGCCGATGCCATCGGCGCGGCGCTGGAGCGTGTGGGGGTCGCGCATCTGCGACGTGCAGACGTCGCGAGCCTGTCCGGCGGCGAGACACAGCGGGTGCTGCTGGCGCGGGCACTGCTGCGGCAGCCGGACCTGCTGGTGCTCGACGAGCCGGTGCAGGGCGTGGATTTCGCGGGTGAGGCGGCGCTCTATGCCTTGATCGGGGAACTGCGCGACGAGATGGGGCTCGGGGTCCTGATGGTGTCGCATGATCTGCATGTGGTCATGGCCGCGACCGATCAGGTGCTGTGCCTGAACGGCCATATCTGTTGTGCCGGGGTGCCGTCCGATGTGTCCCGTCACCCTGAATTCCTGCGCCTTTTCGGGCGTCAGGCCGCGGCCACGCTGGCCGTCTACCGGCATGATCACGATCACGACCATGACCTGCATGGACATGTGGTGGCTGATGAAGCGGGCGGTGACCATTCGACGGACCATCATGGCCACGATCACCATTCCCACCATTCGCATTCAGGGCATGAGTGATGCTTGATGATTTCCTGGTCCGGGCGCTGCTGGGCGGCGTCATGGTGGCGCTGGTCGCCGGACCGCTGGGCTGCTTCGTGGTCTGGCGACGCATGGCCTATTTCGGCGACACCATGGCCCATTCCGCGCTGCTGGGTGTCTCGCTCGGGCTGCTGCTCTCCGTGCAGCCGGTCATCGGTGTCGCGGTGGTGGTTGTCATCGCTGCATTTGCCCTGTTCTGGCTGGAGCGGTTCCGTTGGCTGGCGAGCGACACCGCCCTGGGCATGCTGGCACATGGCAGCCTGGCGGTGGGCCTGGTGATGGCGTCCACGGTGCCGGGCCTCCGGGTCGACCTCATGAGCTACCTGTTCGGTGACATACTGGCCATCGGACGTCAGGACCTGGTCTGGATCGCCGCCGGTGTCGCCGTAACCATGCTGACACTGGCCCTGATCTGGCGCGACCTGCTCGCCGCCACGGTGCAGGCTGATCTGGCGAAGGCGGAGGGCGTGCCGGTGGCGCGGGTCCGCCTGATCTTCGCCTTGCTGGTGGCGCTGCTGATCGCGGCGGCGATGAAGATCGTCGGAATCCTGCTGGTAACAGCCATGCTGATCATTCCCGCCGCCGCCGCGCGCCGGGTAAGTGGCTCGCCGGAGGTCATGGCAGTCGTTGCCGCCCTGCTGGGGATGGTTTCCGTGGCCGGGGGGCTTGGTCTGTCGCTGTGGATCGATTCACCCTCCGGCCCCAGCATCGTGCTGGCGGCAATCGTTCTCTTCGTGCTGCTGCTTGCCGGAACAGGCCTGGTTGCGGGTGGCACTGACAGGCGGCGCTGATTACATGTAGGGTGTGGAACTCACGCGCACAGCTGCTCTGGGAGGGGCAAATGCGGTCAAGATCACTCGCTGCCATCGTATTCCTGCTGGGAACCGTTCTGACGGGCGGGGCGCAGGCGCATCCGCATATCTGGATCGACAGTTCGGCACAGTTCCGGTTCGACGGCTCCGGGCAGGTCCGCGCCGTGACGATCATCTGGCGGTTCGATGACCTCTATTCGGCCTTTGCCATCCAGGGAGCCGACGAGAACCAGGACGGTGTCACCACGGCGGAGGAACTGACCGCGCTGGGCAACATCAACGTCGACTACCTGAAGCAGTGGAACTATTTCACCAATATCCTGGCGGATGGGGAGAAGGTCGCTGTGGGCTCGGTCGACAGCTTCAGCAATGTGAACGACGACGGCATTCTGGTGTTCAGTTTCACGCTGCCGCTGGTTACCCCTGTCGATCCCCGTCAGCAGCGGCTGCGCATGTCCAGCGTCGATCCCAGCTACTACATCGCGTTTCAGGATGATGCGGATCGCCCGGCAGTGGCGATGGGGGGCATGCCGCCGCAATGCAGCGTCGTGACCTATGGTCCCGAGGAGACGCCGCAGACGGTCAGTGATTCGCTGGCCATGAGCCTTGCCGCGGACCAGAACTGGGCTTCCAGCTTCGCGCCGAAAGTGGCGATTGAATGCGCCGACTGACTTCGAGGTGCCTGCCTCTGCTGCTGTTGCTTGGCTGGCTCGGGCTTGCGGGTTCGGCGGCGCTGGCGCAACAGGCCTCACCCTTCCAGATGCCCGGCAAGCCTGCGGCTGCGGAACCGGCCAGCGAACCGGGCATGTACCAGCGGCTCATGTTCAAGGTGCGGCAGGTCCAGTCGGAACTCTATCGCGAACTGTCCCTCGGCGTGCGTGCCCTCAAGAATGACTACAGCCTCTCCACGGCGTGGGGCCTGATCGTGATCAGCCTGCTCTATGGTGTGTTTCATGCCGTCGGTCCGGGACACGGCAAGGCTGTCATCACCTCCTATCTGCTCGCCAACGAACGCGCGGTGCGTCAGGGCATCGTGCTTTCCCTGCTTTCGTCGCTGATGCAGGGGGTAACAGCGGTCGCGCTTGTCCTGGGCGGTGCATCGGCGTTCGATCTTGCCGGGCAGCGTCTGCTCGACAGCGCCTGGTCGTTGGAACAGTTCAGCTTCGGACTGATTGCCGCCGTCGGCCTGTTCATGATCTGGCAGGTGCTGACCGGGCGCGGTCACCATCACCACGATCATGACCATCATGAACACGGACATGACCATGACGGGCATGACCACGACCACGATCATGGCCATGTGGCGCTGCCGCCGACCGGCGGTGACGGGCGGGGGCTGACGCTGCGCCGGGCAGTGCCGATCATCCTGGCCGTTGGCATCCGGCCCTGTGGCGGGGCGCTGATCGTCCTTGTCTTTGCCCTGACCAACGGGCTCGTCTTCGCCGGGATCGGGGCAACCTTCGCCATGTCGCTGGGTACGGGCCTGACGGTCTCCGTCCTTGCCATCCTGACCCTGACATCGAAGGGTCTTGTGCTGCGTTTCGCCCGGCGGGACATGGCCTGGGCGGGGCGGATCGAAACAGGGCTGCGGCTGTTCGGCGGACTGGCGCTGCTGGCCTTCGGCGCCCTGTTCCTGCTGGCGAGCATCGGTGCGCCGCGTTCACCCTTCGGCATCTGAGCTTCGTCCGGCTTGCTGCAAAAGGCATCTGCCCGTCATACTGCCCCGGTCAATCTCGGGGAGGATGAAGGACATGGCAGACACCGCCTGGAACGTGACGGAACCGGAGACCTATGACTGGAAGGCCATCGTCGATGGCCTGAACCAGTATCTCAGGCTGCGCACCACACCCATCGGCATGAAACTCTTCAGCAAGGCGGAGGAGATGGAGGCGGTGCCGCGCATCCGTCGCCCGCGTGCCATCCACACGACCGACCAGATCGTCGGACAGGCCTCCCGGCTGGGCTGGACTGTCGGCATCACGATGGCGGACCTGGTCGGCGCACAGTGCGGCGCGGTCATCGGCCTGCGTCCGCAGGATGACGAATGGCAGTCGGGTCGTGGCATGGTCGGCGTCTGGTACGAGACGGAGACCGATACCCGTGCGCACCAGGGTGCGATGAACGTGGTTCCCGCCGGTCAGTACGAGGCCATGGCCTGCTCACCGCTGGTGGCGGGACGGCTGGACCCGCCGGACATTGCCCTGATCTATGCAACGCCGGCACAGATGATCCTGTTCATCAACGGCCTGCAGTGGGCGGGATACCGGAAGCTCGACTGGGCCTGCGTGGGGGAGAGTTCCTGCGCCGACAGTTGGGGCCGGGCGCTGAGTACCGGCGAACCCAGCCTGTCGATCCCCTGCTTCGCGGAGCGGCGCTATGGCGGCGTCATGGAGGATGAGCTGCTGATGGCCATTCCGCCGAAGTTCCTGCCCAAGGTCATCGACGGCCTGGCCCACCTGTCCGGCAACGGCCTGCGCTATCCGATCCCGCAGTACGGCATCCAGATGGACGTCCGCGCCGGCATGTCCGCATCCTACGGCGACCGTTAGGTTCCGGCTTACCAGTCTGGTGTTCTTGGATTTGTCCCGGCGTCGTGGGCTGTTTCGTCGGCTGGGATGAGGTCTGCAGCGCGCACCCGTAAGGGTGCGGGAAGCGCACTCAGGTCCGAAGCGTCAAACGAGAGGTGCAGGTGATTGATCGCGATCGCCGCGGCTGCTTCTGCTTGCGCCAGATCACGCCGTGCCTTGGCAGGCTCACGATCCATGCGGGTTGCGACCCATGCCTTGTGCAGGGCAAAGGCCCTTGGGTCGATGGCGACGATACGGACGGGATACCCCCGCTGGTCAATGACCGTGGCCGCCACTTTCGGCGCATTGACAAGCCAGTTCAGGCCAGCAATCTCGGCGGCCTCCATGTCTGTCTGCACATCGGTCAGGCCGGTTGATGACCTGTCGGCGGACGGGTCGCGCTGTTGCGGTCGGATCAGGTCAACGAGGTAGCCGTCGCGGTTGGCCGCGCGGAAGCTGCGCGCCCGTGGCAGTTCGAATGACCGGTCCACCTGTTTCAGTATGCCGAGAAGTCCGTCATTGCCGACCGCGGACATGGCCGCCAGATTGAGACTGCGGCGTGCGTCCAGCAGCAGGTCGATGTCGGCTGTCGCGATCATGTCAGCCGAGAGTTGAACGCCAGCCATGTTTTCGAAGGCAAACATCGCGTTTGTCCCAACCACCAGCAAGCTGCTGCCCAACAGGTCAGCACCATCAAACCGCCGCAGGATCCGGGCGGCGATGGTTGGCAGTCGGCCTAGACGCATTGCCCGGTTCACAGGGGCCATCTGATCCAGCCTGGTGGCCAGACCGGCCAGCCTGTCGCTGTTTCTGGCACGCCCCTCCAGAAACCCCGTCATGATGGCCTCGGTTTCGACCGACCGGGGGCCCAGGGATCGTTCCCGCCTGTCGATCTTGCGCAGCAGGTATTCGCTACCATTACGCTCGACCCATCGCATGCTGCCGATAAATCGGCGACGACGTATCCGGTCAGCTTCCTGCCAAGCCTCGAAGACCTGTTGGCAATCGGTCAACTGGCGTATTTGGTCGCCTGAAAGTAATTGAAATTCCATGATTTTCCACTCTATCGCCTATTTCTGGCAATGAAAGTGGAAAAATCAGGAATGCCGAGTACAGCCGGTTCCGCAAACTGGCTGGGTCAGGGGAACAGGGCGATCTGTTCGATGCCGGTGGTCTCGGGGAAGCCGAACATCAGGTTCATGTTCTGGATCGCCTCACCCGATGATCCCTTCACCAGATTGTCGATCACCGCGACGACAATGGCGCGGCCCGGGATACGGTCGGCATAGAGACCGATCTGGCAGTAGTTCGAACCCCGGACGTTGCGGGTGGCGGGGGAGACTCCCTCCGGCACCACGTTCACGAAGGGCTCGTCGGCATAGCGGCTGGTAAGGGTCTGGCGCAGGTCGGCCACGCTGGCCCCGCCCACCATCCGCACGTAGCAGGTACACAGTTCGCCACGGTTCATCGGCATCAGGTGCGGCGTGAAGTTGACGTGGGTGTCCGCACCACCTGCGGCCTTGGCAATCTCCTGCTCGATCTCCGGCGCATGCCGGTGGGTGCCGACGGAATAGGGATGAATGCCCTCGCCAACCTCGCAGAACAGCAGGTTCTCCTTCAGGCCGCGCCCGGCGCCTGAAACACCGGACTTTGCGTCGATGATGACGTCGGCCACATCGACCTGCCCGGCGGCGGCCAGCGGTACCAGACCCAGCAGCGCGGCGGTGGGATAGCAGCCCGGATTGGCCACCAGCCGCGACGACTTCACCCCTTCGCGATAGAACTCCGGCAGGCCATAGACCGCCATGGGCTGGATCTCGGGCGCATAGTGATCATGGCCGTACCACTCGGCATAGACAGCGGTGTCATCCAGCCGGAAGTCGGCGGAAAGGTCCACCACCCGGATGCGGTCATTCTGCGTCAGGATCTGTTTCACGATGTTCTGGGTCGTACCGTGCGGCAGGCCACAGAAGACCACGTCGGCGTCGGCGGTGGGCCAGTCGATCTCGTCGATGCTGACCAGCTGCGGCAGGTCCAGTCCGATCAGATGCGGAAAGACCTCCGCGATCTGCTTGCCCGCGTGCCGGTCGGCGGTCATGAAGCTGATTTCGACATTCGGATGGCGGACCAGCAGTCGCACCAGGTCGCCGCCGGTATAGCCGCTTGCCCCCAGAATGCCCGCCTTGATCACCTTGGCCATTGTTCCTGTCCCGAATTGTCCGTTGCGATGGTGCAACCGCCGCGTTCTACGGGACTGCAGGGCTGCGTTGCAAGCGGCCACTGCCAATTCCCTCCCGCGCGGAATCCGACTAGGTTCCGCCGCGCCGTGCCGAGGCGGCGCATTCACTGGAGCCTGGATGGAACCGATCCTGAATATCGTGCTGCCCGTTTTCGCCATCGTCGGCGCGGGATACCTGTGCGGCGTGCGCGGCATCCTGGGGGAGGACAGTTCGGTTGCGCTGAACAGTTTCGTCTACTGGGTGGCGCTGCCCGCAATGCTGTTCCGCGCCATGGCAACCGTCGATCTGGGGCAGGTCTACAATCCCGATTTCTTCCTGGGTTTCCTCGGTGCGATCGTGCTGATCGGGGCCATCACAACGGCCGTGGCCTGCCTGCTGTTCCGACGCAATCTGGCGGAGGCGGCGATCCATGCCATGAACGGTGTCTATGGCAATTCCGGTTACATGGGCATTCCGCTGGCCCTGACCGCATTCGGGGAGGCGGCGGCGCTGCCCGCCATTGTTGCTACGGTGATCAATACCGCGCTGGTGGTGGGGGTCGCCATCTTCCTGATCGAGTTCGGGACCAAGGGCGGTGGCAATCCGTTCCGGGTGGTTGGCAACGTGCTGTCCGCCATGGCGCGCAACCCGATGCTGGTGGCGCCGGTTCTGGGACTGTGCTGGGCGGCGACAGGTGTCAGCCTGCCCGTACCGGTCGATGCCTTCACCAATATCCTTGGCGTCGCGGCGGGGCCCTGTGCGCTGTTCGCCATCGGCCTCTTCATGGTGGGCAAGCCGCGCAGTGAGGGGCGGGTGGAGGTCGGCGTGATGACGCTGACCAAGCTGGTGGTCCAGCCCTTGGTCACGGCACTGATGGTGCTGGTGATCCTGCCGGTCGATCCGCTGTGGGCCAAGGTCGCGATACTGATGGCCGCCCTGCCGACGGGTGCTGGCAGCTTCGTGCTGGCACAGGCGTATGGCGTCTACGTGCTGCGCACCTCGTCGATGATCCTGACCAGCACGGTTCTCTCGGTCGCGACGATCTCGGTGTACTTCATCTTCTTTCCACCGGGTTGAGGGTGGAGGCGGCAGCAGTCAGGCCGTGATCGCCCACAGGCTGCTCTCCAGCACCGGAACAGGGCGCGGGATGAAGCCAGCCAGCCGCGCGACATCGTCGGTCATGTGGTCGAGGCTGTAGCGACTGCCGAACAGGATACGCAGCCTGCGTCCGCTCAGCAGTGGCGCGACCCCGTTCTGTTCGTTGTAGCCGCGCAAGCCCCAGCTCTGCGGATAGCCGCCCGGCAGGAAGATGTCGTGGATATGGACCAGCACACCGGCGGGCAGGGCGGGGATGACATTGTTCAGCAGGTGATCCACATCGCTGCCCGGCATCATGATGTGGCTGGAATCGATGGCCAGCAGATCGCCTGCGACCAGCCCGTCGAAGCTGTCTGCCGGTGCCGACTGAACCACTGTCTGTCGGACGCGGATGCCCAGGTCGTGAATGTCGGCGCGCGGTGCCGGATCGATGGCCAGCATGTCGACGGGAAAGTTCCCGTCGTCCGCCGCGCGCTTCATGAAGCGGGTCGAATGGCCGGACCCGACCTCGACGATGCGGGCAGGGCGGTGGTGTCGCACCATGCAGTAAGCCGCCGCGGCATCGAGACCGCCGAACCAGTCCTGCAGCCAGCGTGGCCGGGCCGTGTCATCCGTGGCCGAGATTGCCAGCAGGTCTTCCCTGTGGTCGCAGATCACCTGCAACAGGTTCAGGCAGTCGCCCCGCGCAGCGTGGAACAGGTCAGCGATTGCAGGATAGGCGACCACCGGGGCGGGTGCAGGCGTCACGACCTCCGCCGCATGGCGATAGGGGATGAACCAGCCCTGGACATCACCGTCCAGCGTCGCCTCCGCCATCGTGCGAACGCGGGTGGCGAAGTCGGGCTTGCCAGTAGTGCTCGATCTGGTGCTCGGTTTGGTGCTCAGGGCTCGATCACCATGCCTTCACGGGCGACGATGGAACCGGGTCGCGCGCCCTCCACATCCCTTGCCACCCCGTCCATGAAGTCGTCGTCATGTTCCGGGTCGTGGTGGAAGACGACGTAGGTCTTCGCATTGGCCTCGTCACAAAGGCGGACACCGGCCTCCCAGGTGCTGTGACCCCAGCCGACGCGGGTCGTGTATTCCTCGTCGCTGTAGCTGGCGTCATAGATCACCACATCGGCGTCGCGCAGGAACTCCACCAGCACGGGGTCGTTGCCTTCGCCGGGATGCTCCGTATCGGTGATGTAGCAGATCGACTTGCCCTCGAACTCCACGCGATAGCCGCTGGCATTGTTGGGGTGGATCAGCGGTGATGTGCGCACGGTGATGCCGTCACCCAGATCCAGCGTCTCGCCGGAGCGGAAGTCGATGTAGTCGATATTGGCGTTGAAGATCGCGGGCGGCACCGGAAACAGGGGCGCGATCATCATGTCCTCCAGCACGCTGGACAGCGTGTGATCGGGCAGCAGGTGCCCCGCCCAGACCCGGAAGTTCCAGCCGGGGACGAAGAAGGGCACGAAGAACGGCAGGCCACAGACATGGTCGAAGTGCGTGTGGGTCAGGAACAGGTCGGCCTGATGCGGTTTCTGCTGCACCATCTTCTTGCCCAGGTAACGGATACCCGAACCGGCATCGAACAGCAGCGTCCGCCCCCCCGCCGTGACCTCCAGGGAGGAGGTGTTGCCGCCATAGCGGATCACATCCTGCGCCGAGCAGGCAATGGAGCCCCTGACGCCCCAGAACCGTACCGAGAATTCATTTTTGTCGGCCAAGTGGCTCCCCCGATGAAGGTGCGCGGACCATTTCCATGATGGCTTGCAGGCGCCCGTGGACAGTGCGCCTGTCCTTCGACTACGTATACTGTGCTTTTGGACAGGAAAAGCCAAGAAACTGCGACGGTATGCACATACCGGCCGGGTTTTCGGGGGCTGGGGGGAGAAAGACACGTGGATCCACTGCTGATCACACGCGAAGCCGGTGTTGTCACCCTGCGGCTTAACCAGCCGGAGAAGCACAATGCCCTGGATCTGGCAGCCATGCGGCACCTGACAACCACCCTGAACGAACTTGGCTCTGACAGCACGATCCGCGTGCTGGTTCTGACCGGGGCGGGGGAGCGGACGTTCTGTGCCGGTGCCGACCTGAGTGGCGTGGACGAGAACTTTCCCTGGTGGGAGAACCCGCTGGACACGATCTCGTCACGGCTGGAGGCATTGCCCTTCGCGACCGTCTGCGCCCTGAACGGCGCCGTCTACGGCGGCGGAACCGACCTGGCGCTGGCCTGCGACTTTCGCATCGGCAAGACAACGGCACGGACCTTCATCCCCCCGGCGCGTTTCGGCATCCACTATCCGATCAACGGGCTGCGCCGGGCGCAGGAGAGGATCGGCATGTCCGCGGCCAAGCGGCTCTACCTCGCCGGCGAGACCTTCGACGCGACGGAGATGAAGGCCTGCGGCTTTCTGGATCATGCCGTGGAGCCGGATCAGCATGCGGACTTCACCGCCCGCTACGTGGCCGAACTGGCGGCCATGGCCCCGCTGGCCGTCCGGGGAATGAAATACGTCCTGAATGCCAGCGCGCGGGGCAACCTGGATCATGCCCGGGCGATGGAGGGGGTGCGGGAGTGCTTTACCTCCGAAGATTTCCTCGAAGGACGTGCCGCCATCGCCGCAAAGCGCAAGCCGGTATTCAGGGGTGTCTGAGCCCGCCATGGAAGGAGAGTCCTGATGCCCGCAACGCCCGCAGACCTGCAGGCCCGTCTGGATGCCCTGGGGATCACGACGGAAACCATCGAGCATGAGGCGGTCTTCACGGTCGAGGAAGCCAAGGCCCATCGCGGCCAGATGTCCGGTGGCCACATCAAGAACCTGTTCCTGAAGGACAAGAAGGGCGGCCTTTGGCTGGTCGTCTGCCTGGAGGACCGTCGGGTGGACATGAATGCCCTGTCGAAACGGCTGGGTGCGCCACGTTTCAGCTTCGGCAAGCCGGACCTGCTGATGGAGGTTCTGGGAGTCGAGCCGGGTTCCGTCACGCCCTTCGCTGTCATCAACGACCCGGAAGGGCGGGTGAAGCTGGTTCTGGATACGGACCTGATGCAGCATGATCCGATCAATGGTCATCCGCTGGTCAATACGGCGACGACGCGGATCGCGCCCGCCGACCTGCTGGAGTTCTGCCGCGATTGCGGACACGAGCCGGTTCTGAGCGAGATCGACGAGCGTCAGGACTGATTGACCGAACCCGCGCATTGCCCTTCAGCGCCGAACCACCTACATCTTGGCCAGCCCTGCGGAGCGGGGCCGGAATCGACGTGCAGAGGTAGGACAGACATGGAAACCATCATCGGACAGCCGCAGGGACAGACACCGGGACAGGCGCCCGGTCAGGCCGACGCCGCGGACCTGATCAAGGACAGTTCCATCGCGACCTTCATGGAAGATGTGATCCAGGCATCGCAGGAAGTCCCCGTTCTGGTGGACTTCTGGGCGCCGTGGTGCGGCCCCTGCAAGCAGTTGACCCCGGTGCTGGAAAAGGTCGTCTCGGAAGCGGGCGGCAAGGTTCGCCTGGTCAAGGTCAACATCGACGAGAATCAGGAGATCGCGCAGCAGATGCGCATCCAGTCGATTCCGGCGGTCTTTGCCTTCAAGGGCGGACAGCCCGTTGACGGCTTCATGGGCGCGCTGCCCGAGAGCCAGGTGCGGGAATTCGTCGACAAGGTGGCCGGCGGTATCGGCCCCAGCCCGGAGGAACAGTTCCTCGAGGCCGGAACGGCGGCGCTGGAAGCAGGCGACGGCGAGACAGCGGCCGGTGCCTTCGCGCAGATGATCCAGGCCAATCCGGAAAGCCCGCAGGCCTTTGCCGGACTGGTCCGGGCCTATGTGCTGATGGGTGACTTCGACGGCGCGCAGCAGATCCTCGACCAGGTGCCGGTGGCGCTGTCCCTCCATGGCGAGATCGACGGTGCGAAAGCCGCGCTGGAACTGGCGCAGCAGACCAGCGATCCGGCCGCGATGCAGGAAGTCAGCCGCCTCGCCGCCGCGCTGGAGGCTGCGCCCGACGACATGCAGGTGCGGTTCGACCATGCCAATGCCCTGCTCGCCGCCGACCAGCGCGAGGAAGCGGTGGCGGAACTGCTGGAATGCTTCCGTCGTGATCCCGACTGGGAGGAACAGGCGGTACGCAAGAAGCTGGTGCAGCTCTTCGAAGCCTGGGGCAACAAGGATCCGCTGACGCTCAAGTCCCGTCGGCGGCTCTCGACCCTGATGTTCAGCTGAGGCTCGGGAGGTCGCGCGCATGGCCAACCCGGATCGCCCGACCGGACCGGAGAGCCTGCCGGAGCGGATCGCGATCTTCCCGCTGCGGGGGGCCATCCTGTTGCCCGGAGGGCGGCTGCCGCTGAACATCTTCGAACCGCGCTACCTTGCCATGACCCGCGATGCGATGGCCGGTGGACGGCTGATCGGCATGATCCAGCCGCGTGAAACGGATGAGGAAACCTACACGCCACCGATCTACGGCATCGGCTGCCTGGGCCGCATCACCGAATTCGCGGAAACCGGCGACGGGCGCTACCAGATTGCGCTCACCGGCGTCTGCCGGTTCCGGGTGTCACAGGAAGTGGCAAGCGACACCGCCTATCGTCAGGTACTGGCCGACTATTCCGGCTATCCGGAGGACTTCGGCGAGGAAGAGACTGCCGGGCGTACCGTTGACCGGCACCGTCTGGTCGGCGGCCTGCGGAAGTTTCTCGACCGGCAGGGGCTGAAGGCGGATTGGGAGGCGGCGGAGCGGGCGAGCGATGTTGCGCTGATCAATTCGCTTTCGATGATGCTGCCGCTCGACCCCAGCGAGAAACAGGCCCTGCTGGAGGCTGCGAATGTGCCGGAACGCGCGGACATACTGACGACACTGATCGAGATGTCGCTGATGGCCGGTGATGGAGACTCGCCGGTCCAGTGACCGGCCTTTACGAATGGGAACCGCCCTTCAGGGGCAGGGCAGGGGACAAGAGATGACACAGAACACGCTGGACCCGAAACTGCTGGAGATCCTGGTCTGCCCGCTGACCAAGGGGCCGCTCGACTATGACCCGAAGGCGCAGGAACTGATCAGCCGCCGCGCCGGACTGGCATTCCCCGTGCGGGATGGCATTCCCATCATGCTGGTGGATGAAGCCCGGAAACTGGATGACGCCGAGGGTGCTGCCTGATGACATCCATGGAGATGTACGACCAGGCCGGACGGCCACAGCCCACCGAAATTCGCCTGAAGAAGGCGGAGAAGGTACTGGAGATTGATTTCGAGGACGGGCGCAGCTTCGTCTTCCCCGCCGAGTTCCTGCGGGTCGAAAGCCCTTCGGCAGAGGTGCGTGGCCACAGCCCGACACAGCGCCAGTGGGTTCCGGGAAAGCTGCACGTCGGCTTCGAGAGTCTGGAATCCGTCGGCAATTACGCAGTTCGCATCCGCTTCGACGACGGGCACGATACCGGCATCTACTCCTGGGGTTTCCTGTACGAGTACGGCGACCAGTACGAGCAGATCTGGGACCGCTACTGCGAGACCCTCGACGAAATGGGCCTCAGCCGGGAACCCTGATCTGCTGATACGGCGATCCCGTACGCATCCCCACCAGAATACAGCTCACCCGGGCTTGACGGGTGTCCAGTCGCCGGGGGTTGTGCGGCACTCCTGGGCTGCCGGATCAGGTCCGGCAGCGTCGTCAGTGCAGGTGGTGACACTGGTGCTCCCTGCATCCCCAACAAAACACGCCTCACCCGGGCTTGACCCGGGTGTCCAGTCGCTGAGGGCTGTGCGGCACTCCTGGGCTGCCGGATCAAGTCCGGCAGATGCGTCGGTGAGGGTGGTGACGCTGGTGCTCCCTGCATCCCCGCCACCCCACGCCTCACCCGGGCTTGACCCGGGGTCTAGTCGCCGGGGGTTGTGCGGCACTCCTGGGCTGCCGGATCAGGTCCGGCAGCGTCGTCAGTGCAGGTGGTGACGCTGGTGCTCCCTGCATCCCCGCCACCCCACGCCTCACCCGGGCTTGACCCGGGTATCCAGTCGCCGGGGGTTGTGCGGCACTCCTGGGCTGCCGGATCAGGTCCGGCAGCAACGTCGGTGTGGGTGGTGACGCAGGTACCTTCCGCGCCCCACTCTCACACGCAGTCAGGTGATATTCCGCTCAGCCGTGCCACTCCGGCAGGCGGTCTTCCTCCACGGCGTGGCAGGCGACCATGGCGGCGCCGACGCTGACCGGTTTCGGGGCCTCGCGCTTGCAGCGGTCGGTTGCCAGCGGGCAGCGCGGGTGGAAGGCGCAGCCGGAAGGGGGGTCGATCGGGCTGGGTACTTCGCCGGCGACCGGTGTTCGCGCACGACCGGACATGTCCAGGTCGGGGATCGCGTCCAGCAGCATGCGCGTGTAGGGGTGGCGTGGCGCGGCGAAGATCACCTCCGTCTCGCCCCATTCCACCAGCCGTCCCAGGTACATGACGCCGACCTTGGTGGAGACGTGATAGACCACGGCCAGGTCATGGCTGATGAACAGGTAGGTCAGCCCGAGTTCGCGCTGCAGCTTCTTCATCAGGTTGAGGATCTGGGCCTGCACCGAGACATCCAGTGCCGAGGTCGGCTCGTCGCAGACCAGGAACTCGGGCGATCCGGCAAGGGCGCGGGCGATGGAGATGCGCTGGCGCTGGCCGCCGGAGAATTCGTGGGGATACTTCTCGCCATCCGCGGCGGACAGGCCGACCTGTTCCAGCAGTTCGCCGACCCGTTGGCGGATCGCGGCGTCACCCTTCACCAGCCGGTTGAAGCGGATCGGCTCCGCCACGATGTCCATCACCCGCCAGCGGGGATTGAGGCTGGCGTAGGGGTCCTGGAAGATCATCTGCATGCGGCGCTGGGCCGAGCGGTTGCGGGATCGCGCGGCACCGGAGGATATGTCCATGCCATCGAATTCGAGGCTTCCGGCGGTGGGGTTGTAGAGACCGACCACCAGCCGGGCGACCGTGGACTTGCCGCAGCCGGACTCGCCCACCAGGCTGAATGTCTCGCCCCGTCCGATCTCGAAACCGACACCGTCCACGGCCTTGACCACGGACTTCGGCCGCCGCTCGATCACCCGGTTCAGCCAGGGCGGTGAAACATCGAAATGGCGGACCAGATTGTCGACCTTCAGCAGGGAATCGGTCATTGGCTGCCCCCCTGCGCCGGTTGTTGCTCCATCAGCCAGCAGGACGCGGAATGGCTGCCGTCGCCGATCAGGTCGGGTCGCACGGTGTGGCACTTGAAATGCACCTTCGGGCAACGCGGATGAAAGGCGCAGCCATTGGGAATCGCGGTCAGGCGGGGCATGGAGCCATCGATCTGGGTCAGCAGGTCATCGCGACCCCCGATGGTCGGGATCGCGCCCATCAGCCCCTCCGTATAGGGATGCCGGGCCCGCTTGATGACGTCCTGCACGGGGCCGACCTCCGCGATGCGTCCGGCATACATCACCGCAACACGGTCAGCGGTCTCCGCGATGACACCCATGTCGTGCGTCACCAGCATGATCGCCGTCTGGTGTTCGCTGCAGAGCCGTTTCAGCAGGGTGATGATCTGGGCCTGGATCGAGACGTCGAGGGCCGTCGTAGGTTCATCGGCGATGATCAGCCGCGGCTCTGCGCAGAGCGCCAGTGCGATGACGACGCGCTGGCGCATGCCACCGGAGAACTGGTGCGGGTAGTGGTCCAGCCGCTCCTCCGCTGCGGGAATGCCGACTTCCTTCAGCAGGTCGAGGGCGCGCGCCCGGGCCTGTTTCTCGGTCAGGTCCAGATGCGTCATGATGGTTTCGACCAGTTGCTCCGACACCCGATAGAGCGGGTTCAGACTGGTCAGCGGGTCCTGGAAGATCGCGCCGATCTCCTTGCCCCGGATCTTGCGCATTTCGTCATAGGACAGGTTGTCGATGCGGCGTCCGTTCAGCAGGATCTGGCCGTCCGCGACCCGGCCTGGTGGCTCGATCAGGCCGATGATGGCGGCACCGGTCATCGACTTGCCCGCCCCGGATTCGCCGACCACACCCAGCACCTCGCCCGGCGCGATACTGAGCGAGATGTCGTCCACGGCGACCAGCGTGCCCTTTCGCGTCGGGAACTCGACGCGCAGGTTTCGGACTTCCAGCAGAGGATTGGCCATGGTGCTATCTCAGCTTCGGGTTCAGGGCGTCGCGCAGCCAGTCACCCAGCAGGTTGACGGACAGGACCAGCAGCGCCAGGAAGACACCGGGGAAGATCACGATCCACCACTCGCCGGAGAACAGGAAATCCTGCCCGATCCGGATCAGGGTGCCGAGTGACGGCTCGGTCGGTGGCACACCGACACCCAGGAACGAAAGCGTCGCCTCCAGCAGCACGGCAATTGCCAGGTTGATGGTGCCGATGACCAGTACCGGGCCCATGACGTTGGGCAGTACATGGCGGAACATGATCGCGCGGCTGGACAGGCCGATGACACGGGCCGCCTGCACGTATTCCTTGCTCTTCTCCACCATCGTCGAGCCGCGCACGGTTCGGGCGAACTGCGGCCAGATCGACATGCCGATGGAGAAGATGATGACGACCAGTGCCAGGGTCTCGTGGCTGCTGCCCGGCAGGACCGAGCGCAGCACACCGTTCAGCAGCAGTGCCACCAGCAGGGCCGGGAAGCTGATCTGCACGTCGGCGATGCGCATGATGACGGCATCGGTGGTGCCGCCGACATAGCCCGCGATCAGCCCCAGCGTGACGCCGATGATGATCGACAGGATGACGGAGGCGAAACCGACCCCGATGGAGATGCGGGAGCCGTAGAGGATCGCCGAATAGAGATCGCGCCCCTGATCATCGGTGCCCAGCGGGAAGCGCCACAGCCCGTCTTCCGTCCAGACCGGCGCCGTGAAGGCGTCGAGCAGGTCGAGGGAGGCCGGATCGAACGGATCCTGCGGCGTGATCAGCGGAGCGATCACCGCGGCAACGATCATCACGACGGCCAGCACAGTGGCAACGACCGTCACCGGGCTGGTGCGGAAGCTGTGCCAGATGTCGCTGTCGAGGAAGCGCGCGAAGTTGTCCTGAATGCGTTCGACGGGCCCCATGTCAGTGTCCCCCGCCGCTGCGCTCGACCCGCAGTCTGGGATCGACCACATAGTAGAGCAGGTCCACGACCAGATTGATCGCGACGAAGATGAAGGCGACCAGGATCAGGTAGGTGGACATGACCGGAATGTCGACGAACTGGATCGCCTGCAGGAACAGCAGCCCCATGCCGGGCCACTGGAACACCGTCTCCGTGATGATGGCGAAGGCGATCAGGGAACCGACCTGAAGGCCAGTGATGGTGATGACCGGCACCAGCGTGTTCTTCAGGGCGTGGCCGAAGTGTACCGCACGGTTGGAGAGGCCGCGGGCGCGGGCGAACTTGACGAAGTCCGTGCGCAGCACCTCCAGCATCTCGGAGCGGACGAGGCGCATGATCAGGGCGAGCTGGAACATGCCGAGCGTGAAGGCGGGCATGATGATGCTCTGCCAGCCGCTGACCGTCAGCAGACCGGTATCCCAGAGTCCGATGTCAACGGTCTCGCCGCGCCCGAACGTCGGCAGCCAGCCGAGTGTCACGCCGAACAGCAGGATCAGCAGGATGCCGATGACGAAGGTTGGCAATGATATGCCGATCAGGGAGACCGTCAGAAACACATGCGATAGCCATCGTCTTGGATAGAGCCCAGTGTAGACGCCCAGCGGGACGCCCACGACGATGGCAAACAGCGCAGCGAGCAGGGACAACTCCAGTGTCGCCGGCAGCCGGTCCGCCAGCAGTTCATCGACCGGGCGTCCGATGCGGTAGGAAATGCCGAACTTGCCCTGCACCGTATTGCCGATGAAGCGGGCGAACTGCAGCGGGACCGGATCGTTCAGGCCAAGGTCCTGGCGCAGCTTGGCGCGATCCTCCAGCGAGGTGTCCTGGCCAACCATCTGGGCCACCGGGTCGCCGACATAGCGGAACATGGTGAACCCGATCAGTGCCACCACGAGCATCACCAGCAGGGCCTGGAAGAGGCGGCGAATGACGAAGGCGATCATTCAGCTTCCCCGAAAACTGAGAGATAAGGGGGCGGCATCAAGCACCTGCCCCTGCCTGCGACCCGGAACGAAAGCATTCCGGTCAGGCCGTCGTCCGAACTCGAGTCGTCCGAACTGAAGCGGAGGCTCCGCCGCCATGACTGGCATCGCGGCGGAGCCCATCCGGTTCCGGATCGGTCAGTCCATGGTCACGTGGCGCCATGCGAACTGGTTGTCCGCACGCTGCTTCACGTTGACACCGTCCCGCGCGCCCCAGGCCAGGGCCTGCTGATGCAGCGGGATGTAGGCGATGTCACGGGTGGTGTGCACCCAGGCATCACGGATCATGGCATTACGCTTCACCGCATCGGTTTCCGACAGCACCTTGGCCGTCAGGGCGTCCACTTCGGGGTTGCAGTAGCGACCCAGGTTGAACTTGCCGTTGCCGGTATCGGCATCGTAGCAGCCATGCAGGTTGAACAGCGGGTTCCAGCTGTCGAAGGATCCCGGGGTCCAGCCCAGCAGGTAGAAGGAGGTATCCAGGCTGGGTGCCAGGACCTTCTTGAAGTACAGCGCCTTCGGCTGGGCCAGCAGGTTCACCTTGATGCCGATCTTGGCCAGCATGGAGACCACGGCCTGGCAGATCGCCTCGTCATTCACGTAGCGATCGTTCGGGCAGTCCATGCCGACTTCGAAACCGTCGGGGTAACCGGCATCATCCAGCAGCTTCTTCGCCAGGTCAACGTCCAGTTCCAGCCGCGTGAAGGCGGGGTCGGAGCCGTTGATGCCGGGGGCGACCATCAGGGCGCTCGGCTCGGACAGGCCGCGCATCACCTTCTTCTTGATCGCTTCCACGTCGATGGCGCGATACATGGCTTCACGGACCTTGATGTCCTTGAACGGGTTCTTGCCCTTGATGTTGGAGTACAGCAACTCGTCGCGATGCTGGTCCATGCCGAGGAAGATGGTCCGCAGTTCCGGGCCGACCAGCATGGTGGTGCCGGAATTGCTGTCGACGCGGTTCATGTCCTGCACCGGGATCGGATAGGCCATGTCGACCTGACCGGACAGCAGTGCCGCCACACGGGTCGCGTCGGAGCCGATGGGCTTCAGCGTGACCTTGGTCAGATTGTGTTCCTTGTTGGCGTTGTCCCACCAGTCCGGGTTTGCGACGGCGACGGTCTGCACGTCCGCCTCACGGCTCAGCAGCTTAAAGGGACCGGTACCATTGGCGTTGCGGGTGGCGAAGTTTTCCTGATCACCGGTCGCGGACTGTGCGGAAACCGCACCGTTCTTTTCCGCCCAGGTCTTCGACATGATGCCCCAGGTGGCCCATTCGAAGTGCAGGATCGGGTTCGCGGCCTCGGTCACGAAATCAACCGTGTAGTCATCAACCTTGATGATGTCGGTGACACCGGCAAGGCGGGTCTTCAGATCGGAACCGTCGCCCCGGACGCGGTCTGCGGAAAACAGCACGTCGTCAGCGGTGAAATCCTCGCCACCGTGGAACTTCACACCCTTGCGCAGGTGGAAGCGCCAGCGCGTCGGCTCGACGATCTCCCAGCTCTCTGCCAGCGCCGGTTCGATCTCCAGGTTCGGACCACGCCGGATCAGGCCTTCGTAGATGTTCGCCATGAAGCCGAGCGTGAAGGTCTCATTCAGGTTGTAGGGGTCCATGGAATTGGCGTCACCCTGGAAGCCGAACGTCAGTTCCTTGGCCTGCGCCGACCCGGCTGCGAGCGCAAGGACTGCCGCCCCGGCCAGCAAGGTATTGCGGATATTCATGAATTGTCTCCCGCTATGGTTCCCAGACATGTTTCAGGCGTTTGGCACGCCATTTCGCGGGCATAGTGGGCGTCTGCCGGAACAACCGTCAATGTCTTTGTCGGTTTTTTCAGGGAGTTCCGGTGTGCCCCGACGTCACCATGCCGGTCCAGGCATTGGCGTTCCGGCACATGGTCCGGTGCGTCGTTTGGCCAATGGGAATCGCGGGACCGGCCAATTATCTGGGGGGCAGGGTCCAATGAACAAACCGAAGAGGTTGTCATGAAGAAATTTGTAGTTGCTACCGCCATGGCGCTTGCGCTCGGCACTGGCGCCGCACAGGCTGCGGGCGATGTCGAGGCTGGCAAGAAGGTCTTCAAGAAGTGCGCGATCTGCCACTCGCTCGAAGAAGGCAAGAAGAAGGTCGGCCCGTCACTGCATGGAATGTTCGGGCGCGCTGCCGGTTCGCTGGAGGGTTTTCGCTTCTCCAATGCCATGAAGGATTCCGGCATTGTCTGGGACGAAGAGACCGTCGCGGCCTACCTGAAGGATCCGCGCGGCTACATCCCGAAGAACAAGATGGCGTTTCCGGGCCTGAAGAAGCAGAAGGACCTGGACAACATCATCGCGTTCCTGAAGGCGGAGACGATGTAGTCCGGACAGGGGTCACGGAGCGTTGAAGGCGAGGGATACCGGAAACGGTGTCCCTCTGATCTTCCGTGTCAGCCGACCCGGTCGAGGCCTGCAAGGTCAACAGCATTGGTAGGGTCAGGTTAATAGGATATTATCAATTCGCAGGCACACTTGCCGACCCAGTTGCGCATGGAAGGTCTGTTCGAGACAATGGTTTCCCCGGCACCGGTTCATGATCAGGACTCCCCGTCAGAAGACCTCTGGGTCAATCTGGACCCGGATATGGTGTGCCGTGATCCCTTGCTGCTGGAACTCCACAAGTACTGGGACAGCAAGAGGAATGGTCGGAAGTTTCCGTCCCGACGGGATATCGACCCCGCCGAAATTCCGCGTCACCTGGGCAATGTCTTCCTGATCGACGTGTCGCACGAGCCGTTGCGGCTGCGTTACCGGTTGCTGGGCACCCGCATCACCGACGTCATGCGGCGTGATTCAACCGGCAAGTTCTACGACGAGATCTATGCACCTGACCTGCTCGAAGCCATCTATCGCAGCTTTCACTGGATGTTCGAGAACGGCCAGCCGCTCAGGACGCATGGGGAGAGCTATTACCCCGACAGGAATTTCTATACATACGAGGCGCTGAACCTGCCTCTGTCGGCGGATGGCGAGACCATCGACATGGTCTTCGGTGGGCTTGTGTTTCACCCGAAGATTCCGCCGAGGCCCGATTCCGTTCTGGATCAGCGCTGAAGCTGAAGCGATCCACTGCCTGGTCGCATCGCCGACTCACTCCCCAACGGCGGCGGGTCCCAGCAGATGACGGCGGAACCGGTCCTTCAGCCATGCGCCATCCTTTGGCGGCAGGGCGAAGGGTGATGCCTCCGCCCGCACCTTCAGCCAGGCGAAGACAGGGCCCTTGCCGCTGGACACGGTCCGGAGCGCATCGTCCAGTTCCGCATTGGTGCTGGCGCTGACGATGGTGGGAAAGCCCGCTGCACGGGCGATCCCGGCCAGATCGACACCGGCGGCCGTGTGCGTCGCCTGCATGCCGGTCTCGCCATAGCTCTCGTTGTCGAAGACGACGATGGCAAGGTTGCCGGGGCGCTGGACCGCGACCGTGGCAAGTGCGCCGAGACCCATCAGCTGTTCGCCGTCGCCGGTCACCACGATCACGCGTTTCTCCGGCTGTGCCAGGGCCAGTCCCAGGCCCATCGCCGCTGCCCCGCCCATGGCGCCCCAGAGCGGAAACGTGCTGTGCCTGTCACCGGCAGCCGTCAGATCCCAGACCGTGGCACCCAGTCCGGCGATGACCAGCGCATCGGGGTTCTCGTCCAGCAGCCGCTGCGCGACCTCGCGGCGGCGGATCTCGAATGTATTGGCGCGGTCGGTCATGGCATCTTCCCCAGTCAGTCTCATCCCCGTCTCGGGTCAGACTAGGGCAAAACCGACAGAGATGACGAGCAGGATTGCGAAGCAGATGTTGGTCATGCGTGACAGGCGTGGGTCTCGCAGTGTCGACGCGATCAGTGAGCCGAACGCGAGCCATGCGCTGTTGATGAGGATGATCAGCGGTGCCAGCGCCAGGATCTTGAGCAGGCTGTCGGTCAGCAGGTCCCCCGCGACCAGCTGATGGCCGGAGAAGACCGCACCAATGGCAGCGAAGGCCTTCGGATTGGCGATGGCCAGCAGGAAGCCTGCGGTCAGGGACGGACGCTTGCGTGCGTCCGCGCCTTGTCCGAGCGGGGGCGCGGTCGCGATACGCCAGGCGAGGTAGAGAATGTAGCATGCCGCGACTATGGTGATGACCGATCCGAGTGCCGGCACAGCCAGGATTGCACCGGTGATGCCCGTCGCGACCAGCAACAGCACGCCGACCGTGCCGAGGATGATCCCGCAGAGATAGGACAGGGCAGGGCGTGAGCCGAAGGCGGCTGCCGTGGCGGCCACGCTCAGGGTTGCGGGTCCGGGGCTGCCCATCAGCGGGATTGCGGCCAGGTAGAGCAATAGCAGGTTTTCGTTCATCCTCGCCTCCGTCAGAATGGGGCGCAGTCTGGCTGCTCTCTGAGGCGTGGGGATAGAACGTATGTGCAGCGAACCGGATGTGGACATACGTGCCGGGAACCGCTGGTCGGGGGGCGTGGTCGCGCCCGGTCTGGAATGGGCGGCTGCAGACTTTCCCGAGCACCAGTTCACGCCCCACCGCCATGATGGCTATGTGGTCGGGGTCACGGGCACCGGCGTGCAGCGCTTCACCTACCGTGGCGCTGAACGGCTGTCGCTGCCGGGGGAGGTCTTCCTGCTGCACCCGGACGAACGGCACGATGGGCGTCCCGGAACGAAGGCAGGGTTCGGCTTTCGTGCGGTCTACCTGTCACCGGATCATGTGCTGGCGGCGCTGGACCAGTCTGCCCTGCCGTTCAGTCCGGAGCCGGTTCACGACGCGCAGGCTGTTTCCGAACTCGTGCTTTCGGTCTTCGATGTCTGGTCCGGTGGGGAACCGGATGACCTGGCGGTCAATGATGCTGTCTGCCTGATGGCGGACCTGTTCCAGCGTGTTTCGGATCAGCGCGGGGCACCCGGTCTGGCGCGACGAGGGAAGCGTATCGATCCGCTGATCCGGCGTGTGCGAGAGGACCTGATGTCGGTGACGGATGCGCCGGTGATGATCCGGGATCTAGAGCGGAGGCATGGCCTGGACCGCTTCACCCTCAGTCGCGATTTCCGGCGCGCTTTCGGGGTGACACCCAGTCGTTTCATCCTGCTGCGACGACTTGATCGTGCGCGCGTCATGCTGCGGCAGGGCCAGTCGCTTGCCGATGTCGCCGTCACGGCCGGGTTCGCCGACCAGAGCCACATGACGCGGCACTTCCGGGCAACCTACGGCCTTACGCCGGGACGCTGGCGCGACATGCAGGTGAGCTGAAGGGGGGGCTATTTCCCGAAGTTCTTGGTGCCGATCAGCCGTTGCGCGATCAGCACGGCAACCGCCATCTGCCCCTCGAACGCCATGGCGGCGGCGGCGGCGGTCATCGGTCCCGCGTCCGAGGCATCGTCCAGCCGGAAGGTACGGGTTCCCATCATCTCCAGCATCGGTCCGGCGGCCTGACCCATGGAAAGCTGCCAGGGATTGAATTCCCCGAACTCGCCACGCATCGTCACCAGCATCAGCAGCGGAAAGCGGCAGGTCTGGGTGGTCGCCAGCATGTTCGGGCAGTTGCCGACACCACTCGACTGCATCAGCAGCGCACCGCGCTGCCCCCCCAGCCAGGCTCCGGCCAGGACTGCCGGTCCCTCCGCCTCTGTCGTCAGGGAGACGGCCTGGATGTCATTGTCCGCACGTGCACGTTCGATCAGCCGCTTGTGTCCGGCATCCGGAACATAGGCGATCTGGCGCACGTCGGCACCCTGCAATGCCTCGAAGATCTGATCCGGCCAATCGGACATGCGGTCCCCTCCCCACGGTCATACCTGCATGACCCCGATGATAGTTGCGCTCCGTCAGTCGTCCACACAAACTGTCGCCCGATCCGGGGAGGGATGAAATTTGACAGACGCAGATGCAGGCGAAAGCGCCGGGGGCGGCATGTTCTACGGCTGGGTGATCGTCTGGGCGGCGTTCACGATCCTGTTCGTCAGCTTCGGCGCGGCGTACAGCTTTCCCGCCTTCTTCACGCCATTGCAGAACGAGTTCGGGGCGACACGCGGCGACACATCCTTCGTCTTCGGCATCGCCGGGTTCCTCTATTTCTTCCTGGGGGCCTTCTCCGGTCCTGCCGGTGACCGGCTGGGGCCGAAGCAGGTGGTGGTCTTCGGTGCCATCGTGGCGGCACTGGGCCTCTGTTTCGCGGCCACGGCCACCAGGATCGAACAGGTCTACTGGGGCTACGGTCTCGGCGTCGGCGTTGGTGTCGGCTGCATGTACGTGCCCGCTGTCGGTGCGGTGCAGCGCTGGTTCGCGCGCCGCCGCGCCACAGCCTCCGGCCTTGCCATCACCGGCATCGGTGTCGGGACCTTCGTTGCCCCGATGGCAGCGCATGAACTGATCACGCTGCTCGACTGGCGCCAGACCTATCTGGTGCTTGCGGGCGTGGTGCTGGTGCTCGGGGTGACGAGCGGCCTGCTGCTGGAGAATTCACCTGCCCGTCGCGGCCAGTTTCCCGATGGCGCCGCCACTGCGCCCTCCAGCGCCGATGCCGCCGAATCAATGGATGTCCAGGCTGCCCGCAGGACCCTGCCGATCTGGCTGGTCTATTTCGGATCCCTGCTGGTCTCCATCGGTCTGTTCATGCCGTTCGTGCATCTGAAACCCTTCGCGCAGGACCTCGGACTGTCGGCGCAGCAGGGGATCTGGGTCGTCAGCTCGGTCGGTATCGGCTCCATTCTGGGCCGCATGATCCTGGGCCCGGTCGCCGAACGGTACGGGCGCAAGCCGGTGGTGCTGGGGCTCTACATCGGTCTCGCCGCCATCTTCGTCTTCTGGTACCTGTCCGTCTCGCTCTGGATGCTGCTCTTCTTCGGGGTGGTCTTCGGCACGCTCTACGGCGGCTTTGTCGCCCTCGCGCCCGCCTTGCTGGCGGACTACTACGGTGTCGGCCATGCAGGGGGTATCCTTGGGTTCGTCTATTCCTCGGTCGCAGTCGGGGCGCTGATCGGCAACCCGATCGCAGGCTACATGTACGACGCTGCACAGAGCTATGACCTGCCGATCCTGATTGGTGCCGGGTTGTGCGGGGCAGGCGCGCTCTGCATTCTGGCGATGCCGTCTCCGGCGCGGTGGCGGGCGCGGCGGTTCGGTGCTGCGCAGGGCTGACCGATAGGGGAGAAACGGACATGAACTGGAACACGATCCTCTACGCGGTCAGCGAACGGGTGGCGACGATCACCCTCAACCGCCCCGACCGCATGAACGCGATCAACGATGACCTGCCGAGGGAACTGGCGGAGGCGGTGCGTCGTGCCGATGACGACGATGACGTGCACGCGATTGTCCTGCAGGGGGCGGGCCGCGCCTTCTGCGCCGGGTATGACCTGAAGGAGTACGCGGAGGGGGATCGGGAGAACGTCTACACCCAGTCCATGCCCTGGGATCCGATGATCGACTACCGCCTGATGAAGGCGAACACGGATGCCTTCACGACGCTCTGGCGCTGCTACAAGCCGACGATTGCCAAGGTGCATGGCTTTGCCGTCGCCGGGGGCAGCGACATCGCGCTCTGCTGTGACCTTATCGTCATGGCCGACGATGCCAAGATCGGCTATCCGCCGACGCGGGTCTGGGGCTGTCCGTCCACCGGCATGTGGGTGCATCGCCTCGGCGCGCAGCAGGCCAAGCGGATGCTGTTCACCGGCGACCTGATCGACGGGCAGGAGGCCGTGCGCATCGGTCTGGCGCTGGAGTCGGTTCCGGCGGATCAACTGGATGAACGCGTGACGGCGCTGGCAGCGCGCATGTCCGGCGTGCCGAAGAACCAGTTGATGATGCAGAAACTGATGATCAACCAGGCCATCGATGCGCAGGGCATGCAGAACACCCAGATGGTCGCGACCCTGTTCGACGGCATCACCCGCCACAGTCCGGAGGGCCTCTGGTTCAAGGAACTGAGTGAGCGCGTCGGATTTCAGGAGGCCGTGCGCAAGCGCGATTCCGGTGAACCACTGGGGCCAGGCAGCAACTGACCCGCATTGCGCAGCGCCAGTCCGGAACCAGCATTCCATGATCACCGATCCCGTCTTCTATGCGGTGGCGATTCCGGCGCTGATGCTGGTCGGCATCTCAAAGGGTGGCTTCGGCTCGGGCATCGGCATCGTCGCCGCGCCTGCAATCTCCCTTGTCGTTCCGCCGCTGACCGCCATCGGCATCATGCTGCCGCTGCTCTGCCTGATGGACCTGTTCGGGGTCTGGAGCTATCGCCGGTCGTGGAGCCGTTCGATGATGCTCTATCTGGCGCCCGGCGCGGTGCTGGGCATCGGTATCGCCACGCTGACAGCGGGGCTGGTGGATGAGCACATGATCCGCGTCATGGTCGGTGCCATCGCGGTGCTGTTCTCGCTGGATCACTGGCGCAGGCAATGGCGGGGCAGGGGCATTGTCGCCGCGCCTCGGGCGGAGAACCGCGTAAGCGGCATCTTCTGGGCGGCGGTCTCGGGCTTCACCAGCTTCGTTGGCCATGCAGGCGGACCGCCGCTGCAGGTCTATCTGCTGCCTTTGCGGATGGACAAGACCGTGTTCGTCGGCACCACGGTGATCTTCTTCATGGCCGTCAATTACGCCAAGCTGGTGCCCTATGCCTGGCTGGGCCTGCTGAACCAAACCAACCTGCTGACGGCGCTGGTCCTGGCCCCGGTCTGCCCGGTGGCGATGCGCGCCGGCATCTGGCTGCATGACAAGGTGCCGGAGAAACCGTTCTACGCCCTTTGCTACGCCTTCGTCTTCATCGTCGGGCTGAAGCTGCTGTTCGATGGCGTCAGCGGCTGGGTGGGGTGAGGCGTCGCAACCGCTGCCTCAGGTGACCGGTGCCGCATCCTCGATGATGAACTGCGCGCGCGCCGCGCCCTGCCAGTGATCGACGCGCAGGTGTCCGGCCAGATGCATGCTGCCCCCCTTGCGGGCATTCCCCAGCAGCGCGGCACCGAGCGGGCCGTCGGTGGCGCGGAAGGCGATCCCCGTGGCACGTCCGCCGGTCCGGCCGGAGAGGATGACGCGCACGTGGTTCTCCCCCACCACGTCGGCTTTCACCAGTTTCGCGTCGGTGACGGCAATGCGCGGTTCGGGGTTGCCCGCGCCAAAGGGACCGGCCCGCTGCATGGTCTCCGCCAGGTCGATGCTGATGCCCTGGATCGCGACCGATCCGTCTATCTTGAGGCCCGATCCGGTGCGCGCCTGCGCGACCGGGTTTGACAGACGCTCCTCCAGAAAATCGCTGAAGGCGTCCAGCCGGTCGCTGGCAATGGTAATCCCCGCCGCCATGGCGTGCCCGCCGCCATTGATCAGCAGTCCCGCCTGTCGTGCTGCCGTGACTGCCGCCCCAAGGTCCACGCCCCGGATTGACCGCCCTGAGCCCTTGCCCTGCGCACCGTCCAGCGCGACCACCAGACTGGGGCGACCGGTGCGGTCCTTCAGGCGGCTTGCCACGATGCCGATGACGCCCGGGTGCCAGCCCTCCGCTGCGACGATGGTAACGGCGCGATTGTCCTGGCCTTCGACACGGGCCAGGGCTTCTTCCAGCACATTGGCCTCGATGCGCTTGCGTTCGTCATTCAGACGGTCGAGTTCCATTGCGATGCCGACCGCTTCCTCCCGGTCGTCGGTGGTGAGCAGCCGGGCACCCAGGTCAGCCTTGCCGACCCGTCCCCCGGCATTCACCCTCGGCCCCAGCAGGAACCCGGCGTGATAGGTGCCGGGTGGTCCATTGACGCGCGCCACGTCGGCCAGTGTTGTCAGGCCCAGGCTCTGCCGCTGGGCCATGACCTTCAGCCCCTGCGCCACCAGCGCCCGGTTCAGCCCGACCAGCGGCACCACATCGCAGACCGTGCCCAGCGCAACGATGTCCAGCAGGCTCATGAGGTCGGGCGCCTTCCGCGCACTGAACCATCCGGCGGCGCGCAGTGTGCGGTTGACGGCGATCGCCAGCATGAAAGCCACACCGACAGCCGCGAGATAGCCGAGGCCGCTGCCGCAATCGGTCCGGTTGGGATTGACGATGGCTGCGGCCCTGGGCAGGCGGCTCTCCGCCAGGTGGTGGTCGATCACCGCCACGCTGATCCCTTCCTCGGCGGCCTGTTCCAGCACGTCGAAGGCGGCGATGCCGCAGTCGACGGTCAGCACCAGAGCCGCCCCCTCCGCATGCAGCTTGCGCAGTGCAGCGATATTGGGGCCGTAGCCTTCTGTCATCCGGTCGGGAATGTAGTAGCGCACGGTCCCGCCCGCCGCCTGCAGGAAGCGATAGAGCAGCGCAGAGGATGTGGCGCCATCCACGTCGTAGTCGCCGAAGACGGCGATGGGCCTGCCCTGCTGCACGCAGGCGGCCACCAGTTCCGCAGTCCGGTCCATGTCGGCCAAGGAGGAAGGATCGGGCAGCAGGTCCTTCAGGCGCGGTTCCAGGTATCCCGGCGCTTCGTCCGGCGTGACGCCACGGCTGACCAGCAGCCCCGCAACGATCTCCGGCAGGCCGAGCTTCTGCGCCATGGCCTGCGCCAGACGTTCCTGCGCCGGATCGATGGCGGCGACCCAGCGCCGCCCGGTGACGGACTGGCCGACACCCAGAAATGCGGGATGGGGTTCGGCCGGTTTCAAGGGTTCATCCCGTTGCCTGGGCACTGCACCGGCCCACTCCCCCACCTGGCCACCCACACAAGCATCCTCAATGGGTGGCCAGGTGGGGGAGTGGGCCGGAACGGCACCATCATCAGGCAGACCTCACGCTCAGACGGCGATCCGTGTACGGCCCTCGATACGGCGGATGGTGCCGGTGCGCGACCGCATCACGATGGAATCGGTGATGATCTGGCCATTGGCCCGGCGGACACCGCGCAGCATGCCGCCGGTGGTGACACCGGTTGCGGTGAAGATCACGTCACCCGCCGCCAGTTCCTCCAGACCGTACTTGCGGTTCAGGTCGGTGATGCCGATCCGCTCCGCCCGGCCCTTCTCGTCATTGTTTCGGAACACCAGACGGCCCTGCATCTGGCCCCCGACGCAGCGCAGCGCCGCAGCGGCCAGCACACCCTCCGGCGCGCCGCCGGTGCCGATGTACAGGTCGACCGAGGTATCGGGGTCGGTGGTCGCGATCACGCCGGCCACGTCGCCGTCCGGGATCAACTGGATTCGGGCACCCGCCGCGCGGGATTCGCGAATGATCTCGCCATGGCGGGGGCGGTCGAGGATGCAGACGGTCAGATCCGAGATGGCGCAGCCCTTGGCCTCCGCGAGGCTGCCCAGGTTCTCCGCGACGGAGCGGTCAAGGTCCACGACCCCTTCCGGCAGTCCGCCGCCAACGGCGATCTTGTCCATGTAGACGTCGGGGGAGTTCAGCAGCTTGCCCTTCTCCGACAGGGCCATCACGGCCAGTGCGCCGGGCGCAGCCTTCGCGGTGATGGTCGTGCCTTCCAGCGGGTCGAGGGCGATATCGACTTCGGGGCCAGTGCCGAGGCCGACTTCCTCCCCGATGTAGAGCATCGGTGCCTCGTCACGCTCGCCTTCGCCGATCACCACGGTGCCCCGGATCGACAGACCGTTCAGCGCGGTGCGCATGGCGTCCACCGCAGCCTGGTCGGCGGCCTTCTCGTTGCCCATGCCGATCCAGTTGCACGCGGCCACGGCTCCGGCCTCTGTCACGCGGACTGCTTCCAGCGTCAGATTGCGGTCAAGTTTTGCCCTGTCACCCATTGCGTTCATCCCTTCAGGCATTTCGACATGCCACAGTTTCGATTGCGGACCCCTACAGGTCCTTGATGCGGATCATATGCGGATTCTGCAAGATGCAGTCCAGCCCCTCGATCTGTTTCAGGGCCGCCAGCACCCGCGACTCGGGCGCGTCATGGCAGATCAGCACGATGGGTGCCGTGCCACCCTCCGGCTTTCCGCGCTGCAGCAGGGATTCGATGCTGATCGCATTGTCACGCAGCACGGCGGCGAGGTCAGCGATCACACCGGGCCGGTCCTGGACCTTCAGGCGGATATAGAACCGGCCATGGGTCTCGCTGGCGCGCCCAGCGGGTTCGGAGGACAGGTCACCAGCCGGAACGCCGAACACCGGGCTGGTCCGACCTGCGGCGATGTCCACCAGGTCACCCGCCACGGCGGACGCGGTGGCGCCACCGCCGGCACCAGGTCCCTCCAGCACCACCTGGCCGACGAAATCGCCCTCCACGATGACCGCATTGTTGACGCCATCGACCTTCGCGATCGGATCGTCCAATGCGACCAGGAACGGATGTACCCGCTCGGTGACGCTGTCGCCATTGCGCTCGGCGATGCCCAGAAGCTTCAGGCTGAAACCGAACTCATCGGCATAGGCGATATCGACCGGGGAAATGCCGCTGATCCCCTCCACCGTCACACGGGAAAAATCAACCCGGCGACCGAAGGCGATGGCCGACAGCAGTGCCAGCTTGTGGGCCGCGTCGATGCCTTCCACGTCGAAAGTCGGGTCCGCCTCCGCATAGCCGAGCGCCTGCGCCTCGGCCAGCACATCGGCGAAGTCGCGGCCCGTACTGCGCATCTCCGTCAGGATGAAGTTGCAGGTGCCGTTCAGGATGCCATAGACGCGCTGCACGTCGTTCCCGGCCAGCCCTTCCTTCAGCGCCTTGATGATCGGAATGCCGCCCGCCACGGCGGCCTCGTATCCCAGCGCCGCACCGTTCAGGTCAGCCAGATCCGCAAGCTCATTGCCGTGTTCGGCCAGCAGGGCCTTGTTGGCGGTGACTACCGGGCGGCCATTGGCCAGGGCGCGGCTGACGAGGTCGCGCGCCGCACCATCGGCCCCGCCCATCAGTTCGACCACCACATCGACGCCGTCCATGGTTGCCAGGTCGCGCGGATCATCCACCCAGGTCACGCCGGAGAGATCAATGCCACGATCACGGTTGCGGTCACGCGCCGAAACGGCGGTGACGGTCAGCGTCCGGCCAGCGCGCGCGGCAATCGTCGTGCCGTGCCGGTCCAGCAGTTGCAGCAATGACGCCCCGACGGTGCCAAGGCCCGCCACTCCGATCCGCAAGGTCGCGCTCACGTTGGAAATCTCCCGCTCGTTCGGGTCACCCGCGACCGGGCGACCTGCCGGGCAGTCTATTCGGCTGCGTCGCGGGGGGCGTCAACCGTCTTTTCGTCGCGACCGAGGAAGCGACGCAGATTCCGGGCGGCCTGACGCACGCGCTGTTCGTTCTCGACCAGCCCGATGCGGACATGGTCGTCGCCATATTCACCGAAGCCGATGCCCGGTGCGACCGCGATGTCCGCTTCCTGCAGCAGCAGCTTGGAGAACTCCATGCTGCCCAGATGGCGGAAGGGTTCCGGAATCGGTGCCCAGGCGAACATGGTCGCGGCGGGGGAGGGGATGTCCCAGCCCGACTGCGCGAAGGTCTTGATCAGCACGTCGCGGCGCGACTGGTAGACGCCGCGAATCTCGTCGACGCAATCCTGCGGCCCGTTCAGGGCGGCCGCAGCGGCGACCTGGATCGGCGTGAAGGCACCATAGTCGAGATACGACTTGATGCGGGTCAGGGCGGCGATCAGTTCCTGGTTGCCGGTGGCGAAACCGATGCGCCAGCCCGGCATCGAATAGGTCTTGCTGAGGGAGGTGAACTCAACGGCGCGTTCGCGCGCGCCCGGCACCTGCAGGATCGACGGCGGTGGATTGCCGTCGAAATAGATCTCCGAATAGGCCAGGTCGGACAGGATGTAGAGGCCACGCTTGCGGGCGAAATCGACGACCTCGCGGTAGAAATCCAGGTCGACCACCATGGCCGTCGGGTTTGACGGGAAGTTCAGTACCAGCAGCGTGGGCGCGGGAATGCAGTGCTTCATCGCCCGCTCCAGGCTGGTCATGAAGTCATGGCCGGGCCCCACGGGAAAATGGCGAATGACGGCCCCGGCGATGATGAAGCCGTAGGGGTGGATCGGGTAGGACGGATTGGGGGAAAGGATCACGTCGCCTGGCGTGGTGATCGCCATGGCCAGATGCGCCAGCCCTTCCTTCGACCCCAGCGTGACGATGGTCTCCGTCTCCGGATCGACCGAAACCCCGAACCGGCGTTCGTAATAGGCGGAGACCGCACGGCGCAGGCCGGGAATGCCCTTTGAGGCGGAATAGCGGTGGGTCTTCGGGTTGCGCGCCGTTTCCACCAGCTTCTCGACGATATGCTCCGGCGTGGGCTGGTCCGGATTGCCCATGCCGAAGTCGATGATGTCCCGGCCCTCCGCGCGGGCCTCCGCCTTCAGGCGATTGACCTCATTGAAAACATAGGGGGGCAGGCGCTTGATCAGATGAAAATCGACTTGCATGGCAGACTGTACCTCCGCCGTCTGTCATGACGGCCGAATGCGCCGCAATCCGGTTCAGGATGCGGCAGTAGTGGGGCAGGGGGCGATGTCCCTATTCCAGGAAGATCTCGGCGCGGCGGTTGCCGGTCTCACCGCTGGGCATGGCCTCGTTGTAGATCGGCTCGTTGTCGCCCCTGGCCTCGACGATGATGCGCTCATAGGGCACGCCAAAGGCCGCCATTCGGTCGGCGACGGCATTGGCCCGGTCGGCGGAAATCCGCAGATTGGCCAGCAGATGCGCACCCACCGCCTGCTCCCGCGTGCGGCTGGAGGCATGGCCGACCACCCGGACATTTGCGTTCTGGCGCAGGGCGTTCGCGGCCAGTTGCCGGATGACGGCATCGTCGCTGGCGCTGAGGCGGGTGGAATTATGGGCGAACCGGATCGTTGCGGCGGCACCGCTGCGACCGGCGAATGACCGGGCGGTGGTGGGCTGGTAGACACCATCGCCGGAAATCACCACCGGACCATTGGCATCTCCGCCGGAACTGCCGTAGCCGCCCGTGATCACGGCGGTTGATCCGCTGCTGCGCGGGGCCAGTCCGACGGCCTGTTCATAGGTCTGGGGTGCATTCAGCGACTGCAGGTAGGTCTGCTGCACCACCGGTGAAACACTGCTGGGGAACTGGCCCGGCGCGACAGCGCCGGAGCTGCCGGTGCCCTGGTCCGTCACCGGGTTGATACCGGCGGCACGAAGCTGATCGCGATAGGTGCGATCCAGCGTCGTCTCGGCCTGCGGCGCGGACAGGGCGGGCGCCGTGGTCGCCAGCGCGGCCGAGCTTGACGTGCCAGGACGCACATCGCTGCGGCTTGCAATGGCCGTTGCGGGTTCGGAGGAAATGATCGTGTCGCTGCCCGGATCACGCGACGCCGTATCGGTCGCCGGGGTCTGCGGGTCGCGCAGGCTGATGCTGGATGACGGCTGCACATCCGTACGCCGCGCCACGACCGAGCCGTCGCGGCTGAACGACGGCGGCTGCTGGCCACGTGTCATCGCGGCGATCATCGGCGTCGGCGAATTCCTGATGTCATCGTCGTCCGCTGTCCGGGACGACGTGCCGACCGACGGAGCCGGGGCCACGGCCACACGTGTGGCACGGGTCTCCGGCGCAGTCACGGCGGGTATGGTCGCAACCGGTGCTGCCGGTTGCGCCGCCTCGGCGCGCGGGGCGGCCACCTTTGGCGGGCGCACCTGCGTCGTGGCGGCAGGCGGTGTCTCGACCCGGGTCACGGGAATCTCCGGGCGTGCCGCGGCAGCCGCGCGGATCTCGGCGGCCTCTGCCGCGCTGTCCTGTGTCACGGCGGCAACCTGGCGGGCTTCGCTGTGGCGGACATTGGTGGTGTCGGCTGCGAGCCCGGCGTCGGGTGCGGGCGGAATGGCGGTGGCGGCACCGGCGCGGGTCACCGGCTGTGGCACCGGGCCATAGTCACTGCCGAAGGGGTCAGCCCAGTCGGGCAGCGAACAGCCGCCGAAAAGTACCGGTGCCATCAGCAACGCGGCGATCCGAACCCGGCGACCGACCCGGTCGCGGCCTGCGCGCATCGAGGATTTGTCCATCATGATCGGCTCCGACATTGAATGCCTGTGTCATCTGAGAAAGGTGATTCGCCAATTTAGCGGCAGATGCAAGGCTTGTCTGCGACCGATCCGCAAGATTGGTTCCGGCGGCATCGTCGAATGGTGCGGTGCGGCAAAATTGTGCAATGCAACATTTTTGCCTCGACCCATGCCTGACGCTACGTTACTTGTTGGCGCAGAAACTTGGTAAACGGACATGACTGCCGTGGCAGTCTGGAAGCCGACCATCGACCTGGAGGAGACGGAAGATGACCGACAAGACTCCCGACGATATGCCGACGCCGGACCCCGTGGAGCTTTCAAAGAACATGGCGCGGGTGGCGGAGCAGAGCCAGCGCCTGGTCCAGGAGTTCCTGGAGAAGCAGCAGGACACGTCCCCCGGACCCGTGGACCCGCTGAACATCTCCGAGGCCTTCATGGCGCTCACGACACAGATGATGCAGCATCCGGCTCAGGTCGCCCAGGCGCAGATGGACCTGTGGCAGAGCTACGTCCAGCTCTGGCAGAACACGGCGCAGCGGATGCTGGGGCACACCGACGACAGTGTCGAACCGCCCGCTGCCGCGAAGAAGAAGGACAAGCGCTTCAAGGGCGAGGAGTGGGACGAGAACGAGATCTTCAGCTTCATCAAGGAATCCTACCTGCTGACGTCGTCCTGGATGACGGAGACTGTCCGCAAGGTGGAGGGGCTGGACGACAAGACCGCCAAGAAGGTCGATTTCTACACCCGCCAGTTCGTCGATGCGCTGTCGCCCTCCAACTTCCTGATGACCAATCCGGTCGTGCTGAAGGAAACGCTGGCCACCAATGGCGAGAACCTGGTGCACGGCCTGCAGAACGTGCTGAAGGACCTGGAGCGCGGAAAGGGCAAGCTGGCCATCAGCATGACCGACATGGACGCCTTCGAGGTCGGCGGCAATGTTGCCACCACACCGGGCAAGGTGGTGATGCAGACGGACCTGATGCAGCTGATCCAGTACGAGCCGGTGACGGAGCAGGTCTACAAGCGTCCGCTGCTGATCTGCCCGCCGTGGATCAACAAGTACTACATCCTCGACCTGCGCCCGGAGAACTCCTTCATCAAGTGGTGCACGGAGCAGGGGCTGACGGTCTTCGTGATCTCCTGGGTGAATCCGGACGAGAAGCTGTCCCACAAGACCTTCGAGGATTACATGAACGAAGGTCTGCTCGCGGCCCTTGATGGCGTCGAGCAGGCGACGGGAGAGCGCGAGGTCACGACGATCGGCTATTGCCTTGGTGGATCGCTGATGGCGACGACCCTGGCCTACATGGGCGCCATTGGTGACGACCGGATCAAGGCGACGACGTTCTTCACGGCCCAGGTCGATTTCTCGGAGCCCGGTGAGCTTGGTGTCTTCATCGATGACGACCAGTTGACCCATCTGGAACAGGTGATGGAACAGAAGGGCTATCTCGACGGGGCGGAGATGGCGAGTTCCTTCAACATGCTGCGGGCCAATGACCTGATCTGGTCGTTCGTGGTGAACAACTACCTGATGGGCAAGGACCCCTTCCCCTTCGATCTGCTGTTCTGGAACTCGGATGCCACGCGCATGCCGCCGAAGATGCACAGCTTCTACCTGCGCGAGATGTACCAGCGGAACCATCTGATCGAGCCTGGTGCGATCAAGATGAACGATGTCGGCATCGACCTGTCGAACGTGAAGGTCCCTGTCTACCTGCAGGCGGGCAAGGACGACCACATTGCCCCCTACCAGTCGGTCTTCAAGGCGACGAAGCACTTTGCCGGTCCGACCCGTTTCATGCTGGCCGGTTCCGGGCACATCGCCGGGGTGGTCAATCCGCCGGAACCGGTGAAGTACCAGCACTGGACCAACGACAAGCGCAAGAAGTACGACACCCCGGAAGCCTGGCTGGCCGACGCCACCGAGCATCCGGGAAGCTGGTGGCCGGACTGGCTCAAGTGGATGCAGAAGCATTCGGGCAAGAAGGTGCCGGCCAGGGTGCCGGGTGAGGGCAAGCTGACCGTGATCGAGGATGCCCCCGGCAGCTATGTGAAGGTCCGTTCCTGACCCTGATCCGCAATGGATCGACCGTGCGACCGCGGGGCGCGATTCTGTGCCCTTGCGGTCGCCAGTCTTTTGCGCAATAACCCGCGGCTCGGCGTCCTGCCCGGTCTGTCATTCAGGCATTCGGGGTATTCGAGCCAGCGGGCCTTTCGGGACCCCCGCTGGTGGGCGCTGATCAACCCGGAAGGAAGCAATGGCAACCTACGAAACTGTCATGATCGCGCGGCCGGATATCTCGGCCCAGCAGGTGGAGCAGCTCAACGAGCATTTCACCAACCTGATCAAGGAAAATGGCGGAGACGTGAAGAAGACCGAATACTGGGGTCTTCGCAGTCTCTCCTATCGCATCAAGAAGAGCCGCAAGGGCCACTATGTCCTGCACAACCTCGACGCCCCGGCGCCGGCGGTGCAGGAGATGGAGCGCCAGATGCGTCTGCATGACGATGTTCTGCGTTACATGACCGTGAAGGTCGACGAGCTGGAGGAAGGCCCTTCCGTTCAGATGCAGAGCCGTGGTGGCGGACGTGACGGCCGCCGTGGCGGTGGTCGCCCGGGTGACCGGGATCGTGGTCCGCGCCGGGATGGCGACGACCGGGGTCCGCGCCGTGAGGGTGGTAACCGCGAAGGTGGTGGCCGCGATGGCGGCGAACGCCGTGAGAAGGAGGCCAGCTGATGCAGACCACGACCGAACACAAGGGTGTTGTCCGCTCTGCCGTGAAGGGCGCCCGCCGTCCGTTCTTCCGCCGCCGCAAGACCTGCCCGTTCACGGGCGAGGGCGCGCCGAAGATCGATTACAAGGACGTGCGGCTGATGCAGCGGTACCTGTCTGAGCGCGGCAAGATCGTGCCCAGCCGGATCACCGCCGTTTCCGCCAAGAAGCAGCGTGAGCTGGCCCGTGCAATCAAGCGCGCCCGCTTCCTCGCCCTGCTGCCTTACGTCCAGGACTGACGCAACCCTAGTTGAGGAAGGAGACAGACTGATGAAAGTCATTCTTCTCGAACGGGTCGAAAAACTTGGCCAGATGGGTGACGTGGTCACCGTCAAGAACGGCTTCGCCCGCAATTTTCTGCTGCCGCAGGGCAAGGCAGAACGTGCCACCTCTTCGGCGATGGAGGCTTTCGAGTCCCGTCGTGCGCAGCTTGAGGCACAGAACCTGAAACTGAAGGCAGAGGCCGAAGACCTGGCCGGTCGCATGAACGAGGTTTCGGTCGTGCTGATCCGTCAGTCGTCCGACAGCGGCCAGCTCTACGGCTCGGTCAACACCCGTGACATCGCCACGGCGGTGACGGAAGCCGGCTACACCATCGACCGCAAGCAGGTTGAACTCGGGCGTCCGATCAAGACGCTGGGGCTGCATGAGGTTCTGGTGCGGCTGCATCCGGAGGTGACGCTGACCGTCGAGGCCAATGTCGCCCGGTCCGAGGACGAGGCTGCCGCGCAGGCGCGTGGTGTCGACGTGCTGAATACCGATGACGACGACGATGACGTGCTGGACATCGAAGAGGCTGAAGAGCTGTTCGAGGAAGGTGCCGCGACCGCCGAGGAACTGGTGGAAGCCATCACCGGCCAGAAGATGGAAGAGCTTGATCCGTCTGAATCGGATCAGCCGGACGTCTGATACGCCCGTCGCAGGATTGGTGATTACGTTTCGGGGGCGGGAACCATATGGTTTCCGCCCCCGTTTCGTTTCACGGCTTGCGTCAGGAGAATTCCATGCATCAGCGTCGCTTCATCCAGTGTGATGTCTTCACCGACCAGCCGACCAGGGGCAACGGACTGGCTGTCGTTGTCGATGCCGAGGGGCTGGACGACCGGCAGATGCAGGATTTCGCCGCCTGGACCAATCTGGCGGAGACCACCTTTCTGCTGCCTCCGTCGGATCCGGTGGCTGACTATCAGGTGCGGATCTTCACGCCGACGCGGGAAATGCCCTTCGCCGGGCATCCGACGCTGGGCAGTTGCGCGGCCTGGCTGCACGCGGGCGGCAAGCCGAAGCGGCATGATCTGGTGCGCCAGCAATGCGCAGTCGGGATCATCGACATCGACCTTCGCGGTGATGTGCCTGCCTTCGTTGCCCCGCCGACGCGGATCATGCCCATGGACGATGCGCATCTGCAGGCCATTCTGGCGCGGCTGGAGATTCCCGCCGACAGGGTCCGCGCGACCACGCAACTGGAGAATGGTCCCCTCTGGCAGGTTCTGGAGCTGGCCTCTGCCGACGATGTGCGGGCGGTCGAGGCCATGCGGGTGCGCTGGCCCGAGTTCAGGGCCATCGGTCTGATCGGCGCGCATCCGGCCGATGGCGAGGCGGACTATGAAGTGCGCATGCTCGCGCCTTCCAGCGGTATGAGCGAGGACCCGATCACCGGTTCGCTGAACGCCGCCATCGCCCGCTGGTTCCGCAGCCTGGGTCGTCTTGAACGCCCGCTGCTGATGGCCCAGGGCGGGTGCATCGGCCGTGTCGGACGTGTCCACATCCGCCCTGACGCAACGGATCCCGACCGCATCCTCATCGGCGGCCAGACCCTGCTGCTGATCGACGGCACGGTCACGCTCTGAGGCCGGGTTTCACCCTTACCCGATGCCGGAAGGACACCTGACAGGGCGCATTAGTACATCTGGCGACAAGTGCGCCTGTTCCACCATGGCTGGTCTGGTCTCTAGACTGTCATGCGCGCAACATCTGCGCGCATTGAAGCCTGGGGGGACAGGAGGTCGCGATGATCAGTGCAATGGAAAGTCGAACGCCCCCCATGTCGGCCGCCACGGTCGTTGCCGACATAAGCCGGATGCCGACCGCACAGCGCATCGGTGCCTGGACGGAATCGATCTACGAACATTATTACCCGCTTGACCTGACGCCGACCGGGGACGGGTTCCGGCATGGCGAGCTCAGGATTCTTGACCTGCCCGGCATCAGGCTCGGCGCACTGGACAGTGACGGCTACACGGTGCACCGGCGACGGAACCACGTGGCATCCAACGGTTCCGATTTCTATTTCATTCCGGTTCCGCTGCACCACGCACTTGGCCTGCAGCAGGATGGTCGGGATACGGTGCTGAACCCCGGCGAGGCCGCCGTGATCAATACCAGCAATGCCTACGCCTATCTGCAGAACACCCGGAACCGGGTCGCCACGCTTCGCCTTGACGGGCCGGGTGTGCGGGCACGGGTGCCCTTCGTCGATGACCTGGTTGCCGTTCCCTTTCGCCGCGACGCGGTGCTCACCGGCGTGATGGTCGATTTCGTGCTGTCGGTGTTGCGCTGTGCGGATGATCTCGATTCATGGTCCGCGCAGGTATTGTCCGACCAGATGCTGGACCTGATCGGACTGGCACTGACGGCGGATGCCGATGCGGGCGAGAGCGGTGAAACATCTGTCAGGCTGGCGCATATCCGCCGCATCATGCGCGAGATCGATACAAATCTGGGGCAGTTCGATCTGGGCGTCGAAGTGATCGCGGACTCGCTGGGACTGTCGCGCCGCTATGTGCAGCGGCTGGTGGCGGAGCGGGGCGAGACGGTGTCCGGCCTGATCCGTGACCGGCGCATCGCCGCGGCCCGCCGCCGACTGGCAGATCCGGCGCTTTCAGGGGTATCCGTTGCAAGTATCGGCCATGCGGTCGGCTTTGCGGATTCAACGCGTTTCAGCCGCGTGTTTCGTGAGGTCACGGACCGCTCCCCCGGCGAATACAGGCGCGAATTCCAGGCCGGTATCCGGTCCTCTGCGGTGACCGCGGACTGAACTGTCACGGGCATTTGTACCGTGTGTGCGCCGCCGCCTGCAGGCGCTCCCGGAAGCGGCAAGCGGTATCCGGATGCATCAGACAGTTGCGGCAGAGCCACTGCGTTGGCTATTTTCAGAAGGGTTAACGAACCAAGAGGGCGATCATGAACGCGCTCGCACGGAAATATCTGGGGCGGCTGATACAGGTCGGTGAGCTTACGGTCATCGACCATACCGGCATGGCAACCGTCTTCCGCGGGGAGACCCCCGGCAGGAAGTCGACCATTCGCCTGCATGACCGGAAGCTGGCGTTCGAGATGGCGATCCGGCCCCGGCTTGCGGTGGGCGAGGCCTATATGGACGGTCGTCTGACCATCGAGGAAGGCACGCTATACGACTTCCTTGATCTTGCGGTTTCCAATCTCGCCCTGCTGAACCATCAGGAAACCCGCCTTGGCCGGATGGTACGTCGCTCCGCCACCGTGCTCGACCGCTACAATCCGGTTGGCCGCGCGCAGCAGAACGTGGCGCATCACTATGACCTGTCCGACGAGCTGTTCGACCTGTTCCTGGATGCGGACCGCCAATATTCCTGCGCCTACTACCGCACACCTGATGACACGCTGGAGGCCGCGCAGGACCAGAAGAAGCGCCACATCGCGGCCAAGCTGATGCTGCGTCCGGGTCAGAGGGTGCTGGATATCGGCTGCGGCTGGGGCGGCATGGCGCTCTATCTCGCCTCTGTGGAGGACGTCGAGGTCACTGGCGTCACCCTGTCGAAGGAACAGCATGCCGTTGCCACCCGCCGCGCGCGGGAGGCAGGTCTGGATCACCGGGTCACTTTCAAGCTGCAGGACTATCGCCACGAGGAAGGGCCCTACGACCGCATCGTCTCCGTCGGGATGTTCGAGCATGTGGGCAACCTGCACTACCACGAATTCTTCGCGAAGGTGCATGACCTGCTGACACCGGAAGGCATTGCCCTGTTGCACACCATCGGCTGTGCCGACCCGCCGGGACCCGTGGCCTCATGGATCCGGAAGTACATCTTCCCCGGCGGCTATCTGCCGAGCCTGAGCGAGATCCTGCCGCACCTCGAACAGCTCGGTCTCTGGCTCAGCGACTTCGAGAGCCTGCGGACGCACTACGCCGAGACGCTGAAGGACTGGAACGAGAGGTTCCAGATGCATCGCGAGCATGTTCGCGACAACCTGTACGACGAGCGGTTCTGCCGGATGTGGGAGTTCTATCTGCAATCCTGCGAGGCGAATTTCCGCAAGTCATGGCTGACGGTCTTCCAGTTGCAGATGACCCGGTCGATCGACGCAGTGCCCTATACCCGTGACTACATGTTCGATTGGGAACGCCAGTCACCACCCGCAACCCCGATCGCGCCACCGAAGCGGGACGTGCCGGAGGTTCACTGAGCCTGCTGACGCTCAGTCGGCGGCGTCCTCTTCCTCCAGCTCCCCGATCTTGCGGTAGAGGGTGGAGCGGCCGATCTTCAGGCGGCGTGCGATCTCCGACATCTGCCCGTCGTAGTGTTTCAGGGCATGGCGGATCACATCGCCCTCGATCTGTTCCAGGGGCCGGACGTGGCCTTCATTGTCATGCAGGTTGAGGATCGGCTTGCCGGTTGAAACACCATCGCCGGTCTCCATCGGCGCCTGACCGCCGGGCATTGGCTGCTTGCCGGTGATCTGCGGGAAGTCCTGCGGCGTCAGCATGGTGTCCTCCGCCAGCACCACGGCACGGAACACCGCGTTCTCCAACTGGCGGACATTGCCGGGCCAGTCGTGGTCGCACAGGTGCGCCATCGCCTCCGCCGTCACGCCCTGGATGTTCTTGTTCTCGCTGGCGGCGAAGGTGCGGGTGAAATGGTTGATCAGGTCCGGCACATCCTCCGGCCGTTCGCGCAGCGACGGCAGGGTGATCGGAAAGACGTTCAGGCGGTAATAGAGGTCTTCGCGAAAGGTGCCTTCGCTGACCATCTGCGAGAGCTGGCGGTTGGTGGCCGAGATCAGTCGGATGTCCACCTTGACCGGGCGGCTTGCCCCCACCGGATCGATTTCCCCCTGCTGCAGCGCGCGCAGCAGCTTCACCTGCATGTCCAGCTTCAGCTCGCCGATCTCGTCGAGGAACAGGGTACCGGTCGTCGCCTCCTGAAACTTGCCGATGGACTTGGCCGATGCCCCGGTGAAGGAGCCCTTCTCGTGCCCGAACAGGATGCTTTCGACCAGATTGTCCGGGATTGCACCGCAGTTGACGGTGACGAAGGGGCGTCCCGCGCGTTCGCTGGTGCCCTGGATGGCGCGGGCAACCATTTCCTTGCCGACGCCCGATTCACCCTCGATCAGGATCGGAATGTTCGACGACGCGCCCCGCTGGGCCAGATGAATGGCGGCCTGCATGGAGGCGCTGTTGCCGATCAGGTCGTCGAAGGTCATTTCCCCCGACATGCGCCGGTGCAGGCGCGAGATCTCGCCGGTCAGGGTGCTGAGCTTGAGTGAGTTCTCCAGCGTGACCCGGATCCGCTCCGGCGCCGCTGGCTTGACCATGAAGTCGGAGGCACCGGCCCGCATGGCCTTGACCACGGTATCCACACCACCGTGCGCGGTCAGCACGACGATGGGCAGTTCGGGCCGTAGCGGGCGAACCTGCTCCAGCACCTCCAGCCCGTCCACCTCCGGCATTACCAGATCCAGCAGCACCACATCGACGCTGGCACGCTGCTCACCGGTCAGAAGCGCGATGGCTGCGGCGCCGCCGTCGGCCTTCTCCACCCGGAATCCGGCCTTCGTCACGACACTTTCCAGCAATCTCAACTGTGTGGGATCGTCATCGACAACTAGAACGGTTCGCGCCATGTGGTGGGGTCCGGCCTCTGCTGCACATTCCCGGGCGGCATTCATCATTGCGCCGCTCTCATGTTTCAATATGGGACATCTGGCGCGGATGAGCAAGGCATTCCTGTTCAGAAGACAGGTGAAATGCGGCGGCAGCGAAACTATGGTGCAGCGCATTAGAGGTATTGTGGTGGTGAGTTTGAAATGACCATTCTGGTGACGGGTGCGGCAGGATTCATCGGGTTCCATGTGGCCAGCAGGTTGCTGGCGCGTGGCGACCGGGTCATCGGGCTCGACAATCTGAACGACTATTACGACGTCGGGCTGAAGCGGGACCGGCTGGCCATGCTGCAGGCGCAGTCCGGGTTCGATTTCATCCAGACCGACATTGCCGATTTCGAGGGGCTGAAGATCGCGCTGTCCGAAGCCGGTCCGCTGCGGGGCATCGTGCATCTGGCGGCGCAGGCCGGTGTCCGCTATTCGCTGACCAATCCGCACGCCTACCTGCAGGCCAACCTGGCCGGGCACCTGAACATGCTGGAGATCGCCCGCCACTGCGACGGCCTGGAACACATGGTCTATGCCAGTTCATCCTCCGTCTATGGCGGCAACAGGGATCTGCCCTTTTCGGTGGATGACCGGGTCGATCACCCGGTCTCGCTCTATGCCGCGACGAAGAAGGCCGATGAGCTGATGAGCCACTGCTACGCCCATCTCTACCGCACGCCGCAGACCGGCCTCAGGTTCTTCACCGTCTATGGCCCCTGGGGACGGCCGGACATGGCGATGTGGCTGTTCACGAAGGCGATCCTGGCCGGGGAGCCGATCCGCGTTTTCAACAATGGTGCGATGCAGCGCGACTTCACATATATCGACGACATCGTAACCGGCGTTGTCGCGTCCCTGGACAATCCTCCCGCTGACGGTGGTGAGGGAAAGCCGCCCTATCGCGTCTACAACATCGGCAATCACAAGGCCGAGCCGCTGATGCGGATGATCGGCCTGATCGAGGATGCGCTGGGGCGCAAGGCCGAGAAGATCATGGAGCCGATGCAGCCCGGCGACGTGCCCGCGACCTATGCGGATATCGAGGCGATCCGGCGCGATCTGGGTTTCGAGCCATCGACACCGATCGATGTGGGCATTCCGGCCTTCATCGACTGGTACAAGACATATCACGGAGTCTGAAACTGAATGGATGTTGATCCGAAATCGCTGACCTGGGCCGAAAAGCTGGCAATGATGCTGGAGAACAGCCAGGGACAGGCGAAGGCCCTGGGTCTGGCGCTGGAGAGCGCCAAGCGGGAACGCACGGTGCTGCGGCTGCCGTGGCAGGAGACGCTGGTGGGCAATCCGGCGACGCGGGTGCTGCATGGCGGGGTGATCACGACACTGATCGATTCCGCCTGCGGCTATTCCCTGATGAGCTACTTCGAGACCCTTCCCGACATTGCGACGCTGGACCTGCGTATCGACTATCTGCAACCGGCGGAGCCGGACAGGGACGTGTTCGCGGGGGCGGAAGTCTACAAGGTGACGTCGTCCATCGCGTTCCTGCGCGCCACAGCCTTCCAGACCGAAGGCGATCCGATTGCCAATGCGGTCGCCACATTCATGCTGGGTGCGAACGCGCCCAAGTACAACGCCAGACAGGGTTGAGTTGATGACAACGACGATAGTGGACGCGGTGAAGGCTGCGCGGGAAAGCGGCGACTACCAGTCCGTGCTGGACAGCATTCCCTACATGAAATTCCTCGGTCTGGTGGTCGAGCCGGACACTGCGGGTCCGATCTGCCGGATGCCGGGCAGTGACCACATCATCGGCAACCCGGTGCTGCCCGCCATCCACGGCGGCGTCGTCGGTGCATTGCTGGAGTCCACCGCGATCATGCACATCATGTGGTCGCACGAGAGCCTGCATGTGCCGAAGATCATCAACCTGACCGTGGAATACCTGCGCTCCGCCCGTGTCGTGGACACCTACGCCCAGGCGATCATCACCAAGCAGGGCCGCCGCATCGCCAACATGCGGGTGGAGGCCTGGCAGGCCGACCGGGCCAAGCCGGTTGCGGCTGCGCACGCGCATTTCCTGCTGCCGCGGGCAGAGGACTGATGGCGGACGGCGATCAGATCGTGCGCCCGGAGTGGGCGAGGTTTCCGGCGGTTTCCATCGCTGGAATGAATGAACTGGAAGAGACGATTCCGCAGATCAGGGCACTGGGAATCCAGGTCGTGTCCATGGCGGGATCGGAGGCCGTGTCACGGCTGCCCTATCACCCGCAACTGGTGGGTGATCCGGAGACCGGTGTGGTGCACGGCGGGGTCATCACCACGCAGATCGACAATCTCTGTGCCGTGGCGCTGCACTCCCGCATAGGTCACTATGTACCCTGTGTGACGATAGACCTTAGGGTCGAGTACCTGAAGCCCTCTGCGCCCGGGCTGGATGTCTTCGCCCGTGCGGTGTGCCGCAAGGTGACAAGCCAGGTGGCGTTCATTTCCGCGACCGCCTGGAACGAGGACGAGAATGATCCGATAGCCCTGGCGTCCTGTACCTACATGCTGTTGCCGGAACGCGAGTCCACCGTTTCCGGCGGCCGCAACTGACCCCTTTCTCGACGTGCGGGAGCACCTGCGATGAATGACATGAGCACGCCCGCGGATCTGCCGGTCTGGGATCTCGACGACCTCTACAAGGGCACAACGGATCCGGCTATCGAGGCCGATCTGACCTGGCTGGAAACCGAGGCCAGGACGTTTCGGGAGAACTGGGCGGGCCGCATCGCCACCCTGTCCGGCGACCAGCTTGCCGAAGCCATCGAGGTGCAGGAGGCAATGTCGGACCGCACTGGTCGGCTGATGGCCTTTGCCTACCTGAACTATGCCACCGACATGTCGGACGGGGAGCGCACCAGGTTCTTTCAGGGCATTCAGGAGCGGATCAACGGCCTGACGGCGCAGACGCTGTTCTTCTCCATCGAGGTCAATCTGATCGACGATGCCGCGCTGGAAGGGCTGTTCAAGGTCTCGGAGCGGCTGGCGCATTACCGGCCATGGCTGCGCGACCTGCGCACCATGCGCGACCACATGCTGTCGGATGAGCTGGAGCGGATGCTGCACGAACGCTCCATCACCGCCCGCAGTGCCTGGACGCGGCTGTTCGACGATACCATCGCCCGGATGCGCTTCACCATCGACGGCAAGGAGATGCCGTCGCAGGACGCCCTGAACCTGCTGAGCGACCGCGACCGCACGAAGCGGGCGCAGGCGGCGGAGGAACTTGCGCGCGTCTTCGGTAGGCACATCGACACCTTCGCGCTGATCATGAACACCCTGATCCGCGACAAGCAGATCGAGGATGACTGGCGCCGGATCGAGCAGCCGGAGAACGGTCGCCACATGGTCAACCAGGTGGAGCCGGAGGTCGTGCAGGCCCTGCGCGACGCTGTCTTCGACAGCTTTCCGCGGCTTTCCCATCGCTACTACAGGCTGAAGGCGAAATGGATGGGCCTGGAGCGGATGGAGCACTGGGATCGCAACGCCGCGCTGCCCGACAGTGACGACACGGCGATTGCCTGGGGCGATGGCGTGAAGACCGTGCTGGATGCCTATGCCGGTTTCTCCGGCGAAATGGCGGCAATCGGGCAGCGGTTCTTCGACAATGCCTGGATCGACGCAGGGCCACGGCCCGGCAAGTCACCCGGTGCCTTTGCCCATCCGGTGGTGCCCAGCGCGCACCCCTATCTGCTGCTGAACTACCAGGGCAAGGTGCGCGACGTGATGACCCTGGCGCATGAACTTGGCCACGGCGTGCATCAGGTACTGGCGGGGGGACAGGGCACGCTGATGTGCGATACGCCGCTGACCCTGGCGGAGACCGCGAGCGTCTTCGGTGAGATGCTGACGTTCCGCAAGCTGCTGGACAGCGCGAAGGATCCGAACCAGCGCCGCCTGATGCTGGCCTCCAAGACCGAGGACATGATCAACACGGTGGTGCGCCAGACCGCGTTCTACGAGTTCGAACTGCGCCTGCACCGCCAGCGTCGGGAAGGCGAGATTTCGGCGGAACAGATCGGCCAGACCTGGCTGGACGTGCAGCGGGAAAGCCTGGGCCCGGTCTTTGACCTGCGGGACGATTACGCGACCTACTGGTGCTACATTGGCCATTTCGTGCATGTGCCGTTCTATGTCTATGCCTATGCCTTCGGCGACTGTCTGGTGAATGCGCTCTATGCCGAGTACCAGCGCGCGCCCGAAGGGTTTCCTGAGAAATACATGCAGATGCTGTCCGCCGGGGGCACCCTGCGCCACAAGGACCTGCTGGCGCCCTTCGGGCTGGATGCCAGTGACCCTGCCTTCTGGGGGCGCGGCCTTTCCGTGATCGAGGGCTTCATCGACGAACTGGAACAGATGTAGCTGTCGCTGTCGCCCGGACCATGGTCGGACTCAACCGGAGTTCGACCAGCCCCGGACGCCCATGAGGTACTTCGCCGTGCCAATCACGCGAAAGACGTTGTTGATCTGGCGGTAGCCCAGGTTCTCGATCAGGGCGACGACGGCAAGGGCGACAAGGCTGCGGGTCGAGGGGACCCGGCTCATTTCGATCTCCTCCATCACGATCGCCAGCATGGAGATGAAGTATCCGTAACCGAAGACCACGGCCACCAGCGCCAGGGCGAACGGTTCGTTGACCATGCCCATGATCAGCAGCACCGGTATCAGAATGTAGCCCAGCACTTCCACCACCGGGCTGATGACATCCATGAAGAACAGGTGCAGCAGGCCGAACCAGGCCACGCGGGCGTAGCGGGGGCGCAGCAGCATGCCGACATTGGCCGCGAAGACCTCCAGCGCACCGCGCTGCCAGCGGATGCGCTGGCTCGCCAGTTCGGTCAGCGTATCAGGAACTTCCGTCCAGCAGGTGGGCTCGGCAAGATAGGTGATCTCGTAGTCGTGACCCTGCTTGCGCATGTACCGGTGCAGCTTGAACACCAGATCCATGTCCTCACCTGCCGAGTTGGCCGTATAGCCGCCAGCCGCGCGCACGGCCCGGCGGCTGAACACACCGAATGCGCCGGAGACGACAAGCACGACGTTGAACCGGCTCCAGGACAGGCGCGCCATCAGGAAGGAGCGGAAGTACTCCAGCGTCTGGATCAGGGGCAGCAGCCGCCGCGGCAGACGGATGCCGAAAATGCGACCGTCGCGAATGAATGTGCCGTTGGAGACGCGAATGCCGCCACCGACACCGATCACCCGACCGGGATCTTCCAGGAAAGGCTGGGCACAGCGGTGCAGCGCGTCCGGTTCCAGCACGGAGTCCGCATCGACGGCGCAGAACAGTGGCGCGTGGGCAACCGCCAGCCCGGCGTTCATGGCGTCCGCGCGACCGCCATTCACCTTTCGCACGACCGTGAGGTTGGGCACGTCCCGTGAGACATGCACCGATTCGATTGGCGCGTGCGGGATTTCGGAATCCGTCGCCTTCTCGATCTCCACCAGATCGTAGGCGTCCCGGAGGACCTGGAACGTGTCGTCGCTCGAGCCATCGTCGACAACGATGATCTCGAAGGCGCCATAGTCCTGCGCCAGGAACGACGCGACGGCGTCCGCGATCAACGCGCCCTCGTTGAACGCAGGAACGATGATGCTGACGGGGGGCAGCATGGGGTCCCGGCGTTCCCAGCGGTGCAGGTTCCGCCGCAATGCGCGTCGGCGTCGCAGTTCCATGAACCCGAACACGGTCTGCAGCAGATAGATCACATACTGGAAGATGCCCGTGATCAGAACGCACAGCATGATCACCTCCGCCAGCGGCAGGATCAGCTGTCTCAGCTCGGACTCGGTCATTCGGCGTCCGCCACGTGCTCGATGCGGGCCAGAGTTGCGGTGGCTGCGGCACGTACCGGCCAGATCGGATCAGTCCGCATGTCGTGCAGGGCCGTGCGGGTGGCTTCATCGGTCTCTGGCCCGACGGACCGGGCGGCTGCCACACGTACCTGCCAGTCGGCATGCGACAGCCGGGCCTTCAGGTCCCGGTCCACGTCAGAGGCTCTGCCATCGTAGCTGTCGTCATCGGAGGCGAAGACCTGTTGTGCGACGAGATTGATGTCCGTCACCGAAAGGCCGTCGGAGTCGTTTGCGGGCATGGAGACCTGTCCGTCCTGCGACCGCATCAGTCGCGTGGCGAGATCCAGTTCATCCGGGGTGTATCCCTGACCCAGCAACTGGCTGGCGGCGGCCAGACGGACTGACAGAACCGGATCGCCCAGCGCCGCCATCAACCCGTCACGCGAAGCGTCGTCCCTGAACAGGCCGAGTGTGCGGACCGCGAAAAGGCGTGTCGGCACCTCGGGGGCGGTCAGCTTGGCCAGTGCCTTCTCGCGTGTTCCCAACTGGCCAAGGGCGCGCACCAGCGCCGTGCGCTCCGGCCCTTCGACATCGTCGATCATGTCGAGGGCGACACGTTCGTAGCGCCGCTGTCTGTGTCCGGACAGGATGAAGGGACGGGCGGTTGCTCCGTTGCGGGCCGTTGCTGTCATGATCTCGGCCAGCCTGCGGGCAGCCTGCCGCCGCCTGTCCTTTCGCGCGGATCGGGTCAGCAGGCCGAGCAGCCGCAGGACCAGCAACGTCGCGAAGACCAGCAGCGCGGACCCCACCAGCACCACTGCCGACAGCCACATGATGTGCAGTGCCTGTTCCACGGCTCAGAAACTGAACGAGAGGCCGATGGCCGCGTTCACCCGCCTGTCCACGTCGATGACATTCTCATGCGCCAGGTCGATGTAGAGACGTACCTCTCCGGTCAGCGGGACACGCAGGCCGGTGAAGGCCGTCTGCGTGACGATCACACGACCCTCCGCGTCCTCCGGCGCGATTCCGAACCCGGCGACCAGCCCGACGCCGTTCGCGAACCTGCGCGTGGCGCTGACAACCCAGCCGAGGATATTGTTGTCGTTCTCGTCCACTGTCAGATAGGTCCAGCCGGTCAGGAAGAATGTCCCGCTGCCGACCCGTACATACTGCCGCGCCCCCAGTCCGTAGCGCTGGATCAGCCCGACATCGAAGATGGATTGCTGCACATCCGCCAGCAGACTGGTCACGGGCAGGGCGCTGTCGCCCTGCTGCGCCAGCCAGTTCACACCGGCACCCAGCCTGTACTGCGTCAGGAAGCGGTTGCCGGGGCCCAGGCTGGCGCGGAACGTCGGGGTCAGGCGGGAATCGCGCCACGGCGTGACATAGCCGGTCAGCAGGTGGTCATGATCGCCGCGACGGCGTTCCTCCTGCAGGCGACCACGCAGCACCATGTCCGGTGTCTCGCGGGTGAGGTCCGCGATGGCGCGATGGCGTATGCCATTGTTGCTGCTGATACTGCCGAGCTGATACTGGCTGAACAGCGTCCATTCCTGCTGCGTGTCACGCAGGTCGGCAAGCCTCTGGCGTCGTGAAGCCAGGGCCGGATCATCGGGGAAGGTCCGGGCCAGCACGTCCAGCCGCTGCCCCACCAGATCTGCGCGTTGCCGCATCAGGGCCGCGTCGACCATACCCACCAGCGCCGCCCGGTGCCGCGCATCACGATCCAGAATCCGGTCGTAGAGCGTTTCCGCCGGTTCCCAGTCACCCCGTCTGAGATGCAGCCGCGCCCGTGCCGCCTGCACGGCCGGATTGTCCGGCGCACCGGACAGCAGCCGCTCCGAAAGTCTCTCGGCTTCCGACAGCCTCCCCACGGCGGCCAGGGCGCGAACGCGGGCCAGATGCAGGCCGACATAATTGGGAAACCGGTTCTCGAACGGGGCGAGGACTTCCAGTGCGCTGTCCGGCTGCCCCCTGGCCGTCAGAACGATGGCGAGAAAGAGCGCGGCGTCGGGATTGTCGGGCTGGGTCTTCAGTGCGGTCCTGAAATGCCGCTCGGCAGCTTCCAGGTTCCCGGCATCGCGGGCGGCGCGGCCCTTCTCGATCTCGGACTGCTGCGACAGGGCGGGCTGCGAAACGGTCAGGCCGACCATCGCCAGGATCACCATGGCCTGCAGGATTTTCTCGACGATACGCAACGGCTTCTGTTCCCGCCCTTCAGGTTTCACGCACCATAAGCTGACGCAGGACGGCTTTCCAACCGGGACCCTGACAAACTACACTCGTCTGCCGGCAGCACCAGTCTTACGGCGTGTTGCCTGTTGGAGATCATCGGGGAGGATGTCATGGGTGAATTTGTCGAGACGGAGATTGATGGTCATGTCCTGACCGTCACCATCAACAGGCCGGAACGGATGAACGCCGTGCATCCGCCCGCGAATGCGGAACTCGGGGCAGTGTTCGACATGTTCGAGGCCAATGACGACCTCTGGGTCGCGATCATCACCGGGGCCGGGGACCGTGCCTTCTGCGCCGGCAACGACCTGGTCTACCAGGCGGAGGGGAACCCGAAATGGTATCCGCCGATGGGCTTTGGCGGGCTGACGGCGCGCTATGAGCGGTCCAAGCCGGTGATCGCGGCAGTGAACGGGGTTGCCATGGGCGGCGGCTTCGAGATCGCGCTGGCCTGTGATCTGGTGATCGCGTCGGAGAATGCGCGCTTTGCGCTGCCGGAGCCCAAGGTCGGGCTGGCCGCACTGGCTGGCGGGCTGCACCGCCTGCCGCGCCAGATCGGGCTGAAGCAGGCGATGGGCATGATCCTGACGGGCCGTCATGTCCCGGCAGCAGAGGGCAAGGAACTTGGCTTCGTCAACGAGGTCGTGGCGCAAGGGGAGGCCCTGGAGGCCGCCCGTCGCTGGGCCGCGATGATCCTGGAATGCTCCCCCGTCTCCATCCGCACATCGCTGGATGTCGTCCGGCGCGGGCTGGAGGAGGCGGACGTCTGGGATGCCAATCTGGTCGAGTATGATTCGGTTGCGGTACTGCGTTCGTCAGAAGACATGATCGAGGGGCCGAAAGCCTTCGCCGAGAAGCGCAAGCCGAACTGGAAGGGCCGGTGAGCGGGGCGGAAGCCCTCTCCCGCTTTGCCAGGGAACATGTTGCACCTGTCGCGGATCGCCTGATCCGCGAACCGGACTTTCCGTACGACATCTGGAAGGCACTGGGTGCCGCCGGACACCTGGGCTACGGGCTGGAGGCCTGGGGCGGCACGAAAGCGGATCAGGGACAGCTTTTCGACCTGGCGGAGGCACTGGCTGACGGGGTGGAGGTGATCGGTTTCGCCACGTCCTGGATGACGCACCACATGGTCGCGAACGGTGTCATTGCCCCCTTCGCGACAGAGGCCCAGGCTGCGGCCATCCTGCCACGGGTGGCGCGGGGCGAGCTTTCCTGCTGCATCGCGATCTCCGAACCCGGTGCCGGGGCGCATCCGAAGCACCTGACATCCCGCGCGGAGAAGACCGCTGACGGCTGGAGCCTGACCGGTGAAAAGGCCTGGCTGACCAACGGGCCCATCGCCGGGCTGTTCGTGGTGGTCGCCATCGTCGCGGAAGACGCCGGGCGGAAGCGATTCGGTGCCTTTCTGGTGCCGGAGGATGCGCCGGGCCTGACGCGGACCGACAGCATCAGGATCGACTTCGCCCGCCCGTCCGGCCATTGCGGTATCCGCATGGACGGTGTGGAACTGCCGGATGAGGCGTTTCTGGGTGGTGCCGGTGATGCCGTGGAGACGGTGCTGAAACGGTTCCGCCGCATCGAGGATGCGATCGGGCTGGCGACATCCTCCGGCGGCATGGCTGTCGAAATCCGCAGGCTTGCCTCTGTCCTCTCCGCTGATCAGGCGGCAGCACTGGGGGGGCTGGCGGCGGACCGGGAACTGTTCCGGACGGCGGCGCGTGCGCTGCTGATCGAGTCACAGGGCGATCCGGCCAGTCCGGCCCATGAGGCCCGGTTGCTGTCTTTGCGGGCCTTCGCGCGTGGCTTTCAGGGCCGGGTGCGGGACCTGATCGCGGCGGCCATGCAGGATGACGGGTTCCTCAAGCTGTTGAGCCGGGATATGACGGAGCTTGGACGTGTGGCCGAACGGGTCGATCAGGCGAAACTTGCCCGATCGGGCGCGGTGCTGTTGCGCTCTGTCGACTGATTGTTGCGCAGGGCCGGGGGAGTGGTCCGGTGCCGAAACGAATGAATGGAACCTTCTGATGCAGGGGAGCAGGGCGTGACAGCCAAATGGCAGGACAAGCTGGCCAATCCGGGCCTGATCGATGAGGCCTTTGCGGGCCGGGGCTATATTTCCAACGAGCGTATCGCGACCTCCGTCTTTCTGGCGCAGCACCTGCGGAAACCCATTCTGGTGGAAGGTCCGCCGGGTGTCGGCAAGACCGAACTTGCCATCGCAACGTCGGAGATGCTCGACCTGCCGCTGATCCGGCTGCAGTGTTACGAGGGGCTGGACGAGGCGAAAGCGCTGTACGAATGGAAGTACGGCAAGCAGTTGCTCTACACCCAGGTCCTGAAGGAAAAGCTGGGTGACCTGATGCAGGACGCCAAGACCCTGCCCGAATCGATGGAAAAGCTGCACGGCTTCTCCGACGTGTTCTTCAGCGAGGAGTTCCTGGAACCCCGCCCGCTGCTGAAGGCGCTGCAGGCCGAGAATGGCGCCGTGCTGCTGATCGACGAGATCGACAAGTCGGACTACGAGTTCGAGGCCTATCTGCTGGAGATCCTGTCGGCCTATCAGATCAGCGTGCCGGAAATCGGGGTGATCAAGGCAAAGGTGCCGCCGATCGTCTTCCTGACCTCCAACAACACCCGGGAGATGGGGGACGCGCTGAAGCGGCGCTGCCTGCATCTCTACATCCCGTTCCCGGACGAGAAGACGGAACGTCGGATCGTCGCTGCGCGGGTGCCGGAAGTGGCCGAGTCGCTGCGCAAACAGATCGTCGCCTTCGTGCAGGGCCTGCGGGAGGAGGAACTGAAGAAGGTTCCGGCGATCAGCGAAACCATCGACTGGGCGCGGACGCTGCTGCTGCTGAATGTTTCCGAACTGGATACGGAGACCGTCCGCCGCACGATCAATGTCCTGCTGAAGTTTCAGGAGGATGTGGAGATGGTGCAGCGGGGGCTCTACAAGCTCGTCTCCGACGCGAAGAACACCGTCTGATCCGGCGCGGAACCGCTTGCTGAAACACAAGGGCGCGATGCAATTCGCGCCCTTGTCGTTTTCACAGCATTGATATGTAATATTCGTCTGGTTTCCTTGATGGGAGAGACGGATGGCCGCGCCGGACGTCGAAGGGTTCTTCGATCCTGATACATTCACGCTGACCTACATCGTCGCGGACCCCGCGACGCGCGACGCGGTGATCATCGACCCCGTGATGCAGTTCGATCCGGTGAACGGCCATCTGGACCCGACACCCGCCATGCCGGTGATGCACCGCGCGCGGTCACAGGGTCTGCGGGTCACCATGGTACTTGAAACACATCTGCACGCGGATCACGTCAGCGCCGCGCCCTGGGTCGGTGCCGCGCTGGAGGCCCCCGTCGCAATTGGTGAAGGTGTTTCACGCAGTCAGGCGATCTTTGCCGACCTGTTCGATGCGGAGCCTGAATTCCCCACCGACGGCTCCCAGTTCGACCGCCTGTTCAGGGATGGTGAAACATTCAGGGTCGGCAATATCGAAGCCTTTGCCATGTCGACGCCAGGGCATACGCCGGGGTGCATGACCTACGTGATCGGCGATGCCGCTTTCGTGGGGGACTGCCTGTTCATGCCGGACTTCGGGTCGGCGCGCTGCGACTTTCCGGGCGGTGATGCCCGCACACTCTACCGCAGTGTCCGCCGCATTCTCGACCTGCCGCCGGAAACACGGCTGTTCACCGCCCACGACTATCAGCCGGATGGCCGCGAACTGCGTTTCGAGTCATCGGTTGCGCAGCAGCGGGCGGAGAACCTGCACATGCGCGATGGCGTGGATGAGGAAAGCTTCGTGCAGATGCGCATGACCCGCGATGCCACGCTCTCCATGCCGCGCCTGATGCTGCCGTCGGTGCAACTCAACATGCGCGCTGGCAGCCTGCCGCCCCCCGCCGCCAACGGCCGCCGCTACCTGCGCCTGCCGCTGGAGGTCACGCCACCGCCGGAGGGGGCGATCTGAACCGGTACTTCGGCCCCTTGGCGGACCGGGCTTTGCCCCGCACGCTGGTGAGAGCTATCATTGCAGCAGGATGACTGGTCCGCGCAGGGTGTCCGATGTGCCACCCGCGCCGTCCGAATTGGGAGGATTCCATGACTGCAACCGTTACACGCCACCCCAGTGCCCGGCCCGATGGCATCACGGCGGAGGAATGGCAGGCGCGGCTCGACCTCGCGGCCTGTTACCGGCTGATCCACATGTTCGGCATGGATGACCTGATCTACACCCACATTTCCGCGCGGGTGCCGGGGCCGGAGGAACACTTCCTGATCAACGGTTTCGGCCTGCTGTACGAGGAGATCACGGCTTCCAACCTGGTGAAGGTGGATATCGAGGGGAACATCCTTTCCGACAGCGAATGGGGCATCAATCCGGCGGGTTATGTCATCCATAGCTGCATCCATCGCGAGATGCCGGAGATCGGCTGTGTACTGCACACCCACACAGTCGCCGGAACCGGGGTCTCGGCGCAGGAGGAGGGATTGCTGCCGCTCAGCCAGACGTCGATGCTGTTCACCGGCCAGGTCGCCTATCACGACTACGAGGGCGTTGCCCTGCGGGAGGAGGAACAGGCGCGGATGCTGGCCGACATGGGTGACAAGCGCATCATGATCCTGCGCAACCACGGCCTGCTGACGGTCGGTGAGACGGTGCAGGAGGCGTTTCTGCTGATGTACTACATGGAGCAGGCATGCCGGATGCAGGTCGCGGCCCAGTCAGGTGGCGGCAAGCTGACAGTTCCGTCACCGCAGGTGCAGCAGTATGTGCGCGATGCCGCCTCCGGCGGTTTCGGTGCCGGTGTGGGCCAGCGGGAGTTCACGGCGCTGGTACGTCGTCTCGACCGTCAGGACACAAGCTGGCGCGAATGATCCGACACGCCACCCGCACCGGGCTGGCTCCGTCGCAACTGCATGTGCCTTGCGGAACTTGTCGAAGGCTGACGCGATCCGCGTTATGATGTGATCTGATTGCGGGCTGCGGCTGCGGAACATCCGCGGTCGTCATGCCCTGCAGGGCGTGGAGGTCGAGGGGCAGAGATGATCCGAAGGGTTCAGGGCACCCGACGGTCTGTTCCGGGTGGCAGGTGCTGGATGCATCTCGTCGTCGGCCTGACGCTTGTCTTCGCCATGCAGATCGTAGCCACGGGCGCGCAGGCCGCGCGTCCGCTGGACCTGCGGGATCTTTCGGTCGATGTGCAGCGGTCCCTGATGTCCGCCTGCGGTATCCGGGACGGGCGTATCCTGCAACGCCATGTTCCCTGTCTCAGCCATCACGCGGAGGCCTGGCGGCGTCTGGTGTTCCAGCCGGATCTGTCCCTCTATCCGCCGGGGGAGCAGAAGCGCCTGCGCGAAGGTTGTGCGGAACTGGTCGAGAAGGGACCGGCACCCTGGGGCCGTTGTATCGAGCAGGAGATGGTGCGCCAGAAGGTGCCCGTCGAATATCCCGACCTTGCCCGGCTTGACGCGGAAGGTATGGATCGCGTGCGCGATGCCTGCGCGTCGGCAGGGGAAGTCAGCTCCCACCGGGAAGCCGCCTGTCAGGAACACTGGCTCGAACGGGTGCTGGAGGAGCAGGAGCGAGAGGCCGCCTCACGACCGAAGCAGGCAGCGGTGGCCGCGCCCGAGAAGGTTGCCGCAGCCAGCGCGGAGGCTACTGTTCCCTCTGTCGAGGCGCAGCCCATGACCGGCGGGCTGATCGGTTTCAGCCAGCTTGATCCCGACAGCGACTTCTGGCCCGACTGGCAGGGTGGCGCACGGTATCGGCCGGGCCGCGCAACCGATGAGATATTGCCGGGGCATGAGCTGTTCCAGCGCGTCGCACCGGCGGTCTTCGTCGTGCTGGCCGCCGCGAACGAGGCGGATTTCCGTGCCGCGCGCCATGTCCGGCAGGGGTCGGCAGTGGCCATTTCGGAGGACCGGCTGGCCACCAATTGCCACACCGTGAAGGATGCGGGAATTCTGGTGCTGTTGCAGGGGGAGACGCATGGCCCGGCGGAACTGGTTCACGCGGATCCATCGTCCGATCGCTGCATCCTGCGGTCCCTGGAACTGACGCTGCAGCCGGTGCCGGGGGTGCGCGACTACACCGACATGAAGATCGGTGAACCCGTCTTCGCCATTTCGGCGCCGCGCGGCCTGCAACAGTCGATGCAGGACGGTATCGTGTCCCAGCTTCGTTCCAACGCCGGGGTCAACCTGATCCAGACCTCGGCCTATGCGGCGCCAGGTTCATCGGGTGGCGGATTGTTTGACAGCCACGGCAATCTGGTCGGCATCACCAATTTCGTTGTCGGCAACGATGATCGCCTGCATTTCGCGATCGCCGCCGACGAGTTCTGGAAGTAGCGCCGCGTTCGAGCGCGCTACCAGCTCAGTTCCTCGCCGTCGTAGTTCCAGAAGCGCCCCGAAGCCTCATCCGTCATGCCGTTGGCGACCTTCAGCAGTCCCGCAGCGCTTTCTGCCGGTGTGACGGGTGCGGCGGCCCCCCCCATGTCGGTGGAGACCCAGCCAGGATGGGTGGCAACGACCCGGACACCGCGCGGCCGCCATTCGTTGGCCATGCAGACAACGACCTGATTCACCGCCGCCTTGGAGGAGCGATAGATGAAGCGGTCGCTGACCGTATTCAGGGACATGGATCCCATCTTGCTGGAGACCACGACGATGGTTCTGTGGTCACTGGCCGCGACATTGTCCACCAGCGCCTCCGAGACCCGATAAGGGGCATAGACGTTGACTTCCATGGTCTCGCGCCAGCCATCGATGTCCATGTCGCCGATGGCCTGCCGGTCGGGGCCGATGATGCCGGCATTGTTGAACAGGATGTCGATGGGCCGGTCGCCAAGTGCGGCCTTCAGGCTGTTGATGGCGTCCAGGTCGGTGACTTCCAGCGCCTGGGCCTCCGCACCCTTCGCCACCAGGTCGTCCAGATCGCCGATCCGGCGGGCGCAGGCGATGACGCTTGCGCCGCTCTCCAGACTCTGCAGTGCCAGTTGGCGACCGATGCCGCGCCCGGCACCCGTGATCAGGATTGTCTTGCTCATGTGCTGTTCCCCTCGGTCCTTCGGTCCGCCCGTGCCACCAGCCAGCGATAGACCGGCGTCAGCAGCACAGGCAAGGTGTACATCGGTGCCTGTCCGACGGCAAAGTACATGATCGTATCCGGTTCCGCCCGGTCAGCCAGCGTGACCAGCACCAGGCCCATGTTGCAATTGCCGCTCATCAGGCCGACGGCCAGTGCGATCCGGGGGCCCAGATGCCAGAACAGGGCCGCCCCGGCGATCTGGAGCACGATGTTGAAGGCGAAGGCCATGGCCGTCGTGGCCAGCACATGTCCCGGCATCTGCAGCGCCATCTCGGTCACGCCGTCGAAGACACCAACGACGAAACAGGTCATGGCCAGCACCGCGGCACCATCCAGATGCGGGCGCATGCCGATCAGCCTTTCCTGACCCAGCAGGCGTCGCATGATCCATGCAAGCCCGAACGCGATGGCCACCAGCAGCCCGAGCCGCATCATGAAGGTGCCGAGCGAGATCTCCAGCGCCAGGTCCAGCAGGTTCAGGGCCATGGGCGGCAGGATGAAGGGAGTCAGCCACATGGCGGCCACCGTGGTGACGATGACGATGGCCCCATCGAGGCCGAGGAAGAGTGCAATGGCGGCGGCGGAGACAATCGGTGGCGCGGCAGCCATCAGCACCATGCCGGCCAGCACGCCCTCCGTCAGGCCCATGTCGCGCAGGATCAGCCATGTCAGCACCGGGCTGATCACGATCATCCAGAGGCACAGCAGGCCGATCAGCTTCCAGCGTCTGGCATATGCCCAGAGATCGGCCCAGTCGATGCGCATCAGCGCGATGACCAGCGGCAGGACGATGAAGGCCGCAAGCCAGGGACGGACCAGCGTGCTGAGCGGCGGAATGGCAAAGCCGATCACCACCGCAAGCGCCAGGAAACGGGTGGCATGGCGTCCGATGAATGCCAGCGGGGACAGCAGGATGGAATGCATCCGTGCTCAGTCCGCGCACATGGCTGTGCATAGTTCGATTGGCACGCGCCGATCCTCCCCGCCGATTTCGCGACCCCCTGAGAGGCAGCATCGTCTGGCGGATGGTCGGGCGCAAGCGCTCTGCCTTGTCGTGAGTACTACTCGTTCTGGCCGTGCGATTTCCGCAGGGCATCGCAGGGGTCCCGGTCGTCCAGGCGGGGGGTGAAGATGATCGCGTCGAATGCGCCTGGCGGAAAGTCGGTCATGTAGGCAGCCGGGTCGTCGACCCCATCCACCACCTCGAACATCGCGATGACGGCTGTCCGGGCGCGACGATCCAGTGTCTTCAGGTAACGCGGCACGCCCCGGTCCTTGCGGACATGACCGCTGCCCGCGATCAGCACTGCGCCGCTGCCTTCGGTGCTGGCAACCATCGCCAGGGCCATGGCCGCATCGCGCAGCCGCTGGATCTTCGCGATACCTTGCAGCCCCTTGCCCCCGGCCTTCATCATGCCGCAATGGCTGTCGACGAGCTCCTGGTCGAGCGCTGCGCTGTCCGTTTCCGACCAGGGCGTCTGTTCCAGCAGGTGAGCGACGGAGGCGGGCACCGCGTCCGCATTGCCGTTCATGGCCAGATCCATCAGGCGTCGTGCCGAGATGTTGCCGGCAATCTGCGGCAATCCGAGATCAAGCGCGACCTGTGCGATCGGCTGATACTGCTCCCAGGCGGGCCAGCCAGAGGAGCCCCAGTCCAGCGCCGGACCCATGTCAGCCGCCGTCACCCCGTCCCGGCGCAGCCAGGATTGCAGCGTCGCGTCCTGCTCCGCAGTGATCATTTCCCAGACAACCGTGGGGCGTTCGGCAGCGGGCTTGTCCGCCGCCGCGAGACGCAGCAGCCTTGCCTGCAGCACGTGATGATCCGGGTTGTTGTGCTTTTCCCCCAGCAGCACGAAATCAGCCTTCCGCACCAGGAACTCCAGGTCGCGTTCACTGCCGATGGCCTTGCGGGCGTGGACCCAGATCTGCCCGACCAGCTTGTGGTCGGACAGCAGGCTGGTCTGCCAGCGCTCCGGTATCAGCCGCTCTGCGCTGGCCGGAGTGCTGAGATCTGCCAGTGCGAGGGTTAGGAAGCACAGGATCGCCGGGAGAATGCGCATCAGTTCATCGTGCCCTTCATGTCGCCAAGACGGTCCAGCATGGCACGCACCTGTGCCAGGTGCGGGTTGATCCTCAGCGCCGCCTCGAAGGCGAGGCGGGCGGACTGGGAATCACCGTGCTGGAGGCATATCTGACCAAATCCGGACAGGGCTCCGAAATGACGGGGCTCACGAAGCAGCGTTTGCTGGATGTCATTCAGGCTCTGTTCGTGACGGCCCGCGACGTAGTGCAGGGTGGCGCGCTTGTTCCAGGCCTCGGCCCATTGCGGCTGGCGGGCACAGAGGTCATCCAGCAGCCTGCCTGCGCCGTCATGGTCACCTGATGCGATTGCCGTGATGGCGCGCTGCATCAGGTCCGCCGCTTCCGTGTCGCTGTGCTCGCACCAGACCGCCCAGATCAGATCCTCGATCTCGAACGGCAGATTGGCGCTCTCCGGCGTGGCGAGGTCGCGGAACAGGCTGTCCAGCCGCTTCGGCAGTGACGGATGCGGTTGCCTGTCGGGCAGACCGATCACTACCTCCAGTGTCCTGTGCAGCGCGGCCTCGATCATTCGGGACCATCCTGCTGCACTTCATCCAGGCCCAGCGCGACACCCGCACCGGCCAGCGACATGATGGCGAAGACGCCGATGGCCGCCGCGATGCCGAAGCTCTCGGCAATGACACCGATGGCTGCCGTCCCGAGCAGCAGGACGCCGATGATGGTGTTGGCCAGCGCGGTATAGGCGGCGCGATCATCCTTCGGGGCCATGTCCACCAGGTGCGTGGAACGGCCCAGCCGGACCCCCTGGTAGGCCAGTGTCAGCACGAACAGCAGCGGCGCCAGCCAGAGGCTGCCGTACTGTCCGAGCAGCCCGGCCTGCTGCATCGCCAGCGCCCCGGCGAGTGTTGCCGCACCCAGAAGGCCGGACAGGGCCAGTACCTTGCGGCTCGACCGGTCGGAGAGCCGTCCCCAGACATAGCCACCGAGAATCGAGGCAAGCGCTGCCGCGATGACGAACATACCCAGATCCGCCAGCCCGCTGCGCCCGCTCTCCCCCGCCATGGCGAGCAGATAGGGCGGTGCCAGCGCGGTCGCCACCAGCAGTCCCCGCGCCACGATGAACCGGCGAAGCTGGACCCGCGTCCCCAGCAGGCGCAATTGCCTGATGGCGACGGCAAAGGGATTTCCGCCGCCCTCCGTGGCCCCCGGTGCTTCCTGCAATGTGGTGAACAGGGCACCCGCCAGCAGCCACGCGCCACCCGCGAACAGCAGCACGATGGCGATGATGGTGACGGTCTGCTCCAGCAGGTGAAGGCTGAGGGCCAGCCCGAACAGCAGCACGGCACCGGAGGCGAGACTGCCCGCCGTGCCGGTGGCGGTCCCCCGCGTCGACTTGGACACCGTCTTGCCCAGCACATCCTTGTAGCTGACGGAACAGACGCTGCGCGCCGTCGCCATGATGGCCAGCAGTCCGACAATGGCCCAGCCGGCCGTCGCGCCCTGCAGCGTCAGTGCGACCAGTCCCATGCCGATGACGGACAGGCCCTGAATGACGCTGCCTGCGGACCAGACCCACTTGCGGATCGCAAGCGACCGGATTCCGCCGGAAATGAACAGTTGCGGCAGCAGCGCCCCGGCCTCCCGCACCGGGACCAGAAAACCGATCAGACCGGCGGGCGCGCCAAGGGCCGTCATCAGCCAGGCGAGCACGAGTTTCGGATCGACCAGCCCGTCGCCAACCTTTGTCAGCGACAGGCTGAGCACGTGCGTCATGAAATTGCGTGGCTGTTCATTGCAGGCTGAATCAGGGATGTCGCGGCAGACCCGGCCCTCGTCATCCCCGGTCAGGATGCCATAGGCGCGCTTGACCGGGGTCAGCCCGTTGACATCGACCGAGCTCAATGGTCGGCGATCTCGTCATCCTTGAACAGGAACTTGCGCAACTGGCCGTCAAAGTCCGCGCTGTTGCGGCGCAGCCATTCCAGCACCATGGCCGCGTGCTCGATCTCCTCGCGCATGTTGTGCAGCAGGATTTCCTTCAGGTCCTTGTCATCGCAGTCGTCGGCGCGCTGGCGGTACCAGTCCACGGCTTCCAGTTCCTCCATCAGCGATGTGATCGCCTGGTGCATGTGAATGGTCTCCGCGCTCAGCCGTTCGCGCGGGGCATGAAGGTTGTCACTGGCCATGAAAGTCTCCTGTATCTCCTGGTCACGGGCAGCCTTGCCCGCCAATTGCGCCGCCTACTCTACGGCAAAGCCCCGGTCGCGGATCAGGCAGCGGCGTCGCACCTTCCCGTCCCGCACTTGCGGTTCGTGGCCCGCAGCGCATCATGGGGGCAGTTGGATGCTTTGAGCGGAGACACAAGGGCATGTTGCAGGGAAAGGTGGCGCTGGTGACCGGTTCCACGTCAGGGATCGGTCTGGGCTGTGCGGAGGCACTGGCCGCTGCCGGTGCGAGCGTGATGATGAATGGCAGTCGGGCCGCTGACGCCGCGGAGGACCTGCGCGCCGAAGTTGCCGCGCGCCACGGCGCCGACGTTCGCTATCTGGCGGCGGATGCGGCCAGCGGTGATGCGATCCGCAATCTGGTGGCGGCCACTCAGGCAGCATTCGGCAAGGTGGACATACTGGTCAACAATGCCGGAATCCAGCACGTGGCCCCCATCGAGGATTTTCCGCCCGACATGTGGGACAGGATCATGGCGATCAACCTGTCGGCAGTGTTCCATGGGACCGCGGCGGCGCTGCCGGGCATGAAGGCGCGACGTTGGGGACGGGTGATCAACATCGCCTCCGCCCACAGCCTGGTGGCCAGCCCGTTCAAGTCGGCCTATGTCTCGGCAAAGCACGGCGTCCTGGGTTTCACCAAGACAGCGGCGCTGGAGGTCGCGCAGCACGGGATCACCGTGAACGCCATCTGCCCGGGCTATGTGCTGACCCCACTGGTGGAGAAGCAGATACCGGATACCGCCAGGGCGCGCGGAATAACTGAGGAAGAGGTGAAGCGTGACGTTCTGCTGGCCGCACAGCCGACCAAGGAATTTGCGACCGTGGAGCAGATCGGGGCGCTGACCGTGTTCCTGTCATCGGATGCCGGTGCAGCGATCACCGGGACAGGCATGCCAGTGGACGGCGGCTGGACCGCGCAATAGGGCCGGGGTCTCTGGCCGTCCTGTCAGTACGTCTCAGCCGGCGGAGACTTCGGTGTTGATCGCCACCAGATTGCCGCTGCCGTTCCTGCGGCGCGCCTTCTCGGCATACATGGCGCTGTCCGCTTCCTGCATCACCCGACGCAGTTCGGTGTCCGGGCCGTAGCAGTGGATGCCGATGGAGGCGGAGGTGTCGATCTTCTGACCCATGTCGGTGGTGACGACCATGCTGTCCAGCAGTCGCTGCAGCCGTCGCGCGTTCTTCAGGCCGTTGCTGAGCGTGGTGCGCGACAGCACGACGACGAATTCGTCGCCGCCGATGCGCGCCACCAGATCGTTCGACCGCACATTGTCGCTGAGGGCAGCGGCAACCTCGCACAGCACCTGGTCCCCAGCGTGGTGGCCGTAGGTGTCATTGACCTGCTTGAAGCCATCGAGGTCGATGAAGCAGATCACGCCTTCCTCGTTGTAGCGCTGTGCCGTACCGAGCAATGCCGTCATCGCCTCCTCGAAACCGCGGCGGTTGAGCATGCCGGTCAGGGCATCGGTGCGCGTCAGTTCCTCCAGCGCCCGGATCTGCTGGCGCTGCTGGGCAAGCTGCTGTTCCGCGTTGGCGGCGAAGTCGAGAAGTCTTTCCAGCAGTTGCAGTCCGTCGCCGTTGAAGTCCGGGCTCGACTTGCCGTACCGGCTGAGAACCTCGTCAGCAAGGCGCCCGACGTAGGGCGCGCAACTCAGGCTGGGAAGCGGATCGTTCAGCGTCGCAAGGCTCATGACCGGATACTCCTGATCTGATGTGCTCTCAATTCACGAGCCAATCAAAGCAACCGCCGTGCCAGAAAAATATATCAATAAAATCAATGTATTGAATTTACACCCAGGATCGACCGGCAAGATGTTCCGCGCACTTACAGGGGGGTGGGGCAAGGCTTGCCCTGGAAGAATGCGTCCAGATTGTCGAGGCAGCAGTAGCCCATCGCGTCCCGGGTCTCGACGCTGGCGCTGCCCAGATGCGGCATCAGGAAGACGTTCTCCATGGTGCGGTAGCGGGGGTCCAGTTTCGGTTCGTTGGCGAAGACATCAAGACCGGCAGCGAACAGCTTGCCTGACTGCAGGGCGGCGATCAGGTCATCATCGTTGATGATGTCACCGCGTGCCGTATTGACGATGACCGCCCCGTCCGGCATCTGCCCGATCAGATCGGCGTTGACCATGCCACGGGTCTCATCGGTGCTGGGACAACTGATCGAGAGAAAGTCGGAGACGGCGAACAGCTCGGCGGTGGTGGCGTGATAGCGGGCACCGCTCTCCTCATCCTGCGGCAGGCGGCTGCGGTTGTGATAGTGGACCTGCATGCCGAACCCGCGGGCGGCGGCAGCGACGGCCTGCCCGATCCCGCCGAGGCCCAGGATGCCGAGCCGGGCACCACTGACCTGCTTTCCGAGCAGCATGGTGGAGGTCCAGCTTGCCCATTTGCCCTCCCGCACCAGTGTCTGCCCCTCGTGCCCCCTCCGCGCAGCACCCAGCAGGCACAGCATCGCGATCTCCGCCACGGCGGCATCCAGCACCTTTGGCGTGTTGGTGACCGTCACCCCGTGCGCCCGTGCCGCCGCAAGGTCGATGTGCTCATGGCCGACGGAGTAGGTGGCGATGATGCGGACACTGTCGGGCAGGGCGTCCAGCAGCGCAGGCGTGATCTTCTCGGAGCCGCAGATCATCATCGCGTCCATGCCCTCGGCCGCGCTGACCAGCTCCTCAGGCGACATGATCCGGTCCGTCGGATTCAGCGTGGCGTCATAGTCTCGCCGGATTCTGGCTGTGACATTGTCCGGCATGTGACGCGTGACCAGCAGGCGGGGCTTCTTCTGCATCATGGGCTCCGTTCAGCTTGTGTTTGGCTTTTCCGCCTATACGTTATGGTCATCAATCAAAGGACGCGACCCCCTGATGACATTCTCCACCCGACTGCTGCTCCTGCTCTCCCTTCTGATGGTGAGCATGGCGGCCCCCGGCCTGACCCGAAGCGCTGCGGCGCAGAGTTTCGTTCCGCATCGTGCGATCTATGATCTGGACGTGCTCGACCGGGACAAGCCTGCAACCTTCTCGCAGGTGACCGGGCGCATGGTCTACGAGTTCGATGCGACCTGTGAGGGGCTGATCTATTCCCATCGCATGCTGATGAACCTGGTGACCCAGCGCGGCGAGACCGTGCAGTCTGAAGCGGTGGTGAGCTTTCTGGAAAGCAAGGATGGACGCAGCCTGCGGTTCTCGGTGCGGGAGAGCTACAACGGTCGCATGTCCGCCCATCGCGAAGGCTCCGCGACCCGCAATGCGGTGGGCGAGATCGCCTCCGTCACCTACAGCCGCAATGATGGCGATGATACCGACGAAGTGCCGGAAACCCTGCCGAAGGGCGCACTGTTTCCGCTGGGGCACAGCATCGACATGGTGCGTGCCGCACAGGCTGGTGAGTTCGTCCACAATGCCAAGACCTTCGACGGCGACTCGATTTCCTTTGTCGATACCTTCATCGGCAAGGATCGTGGCACGCACGAAGCCAGTATCCCCGACAGCATGAAGGATACGTCTGCCTGGATGATGCGGGTGTCGTTCTACAAGCCCGATGCCATCGACTCCGCGCCCTATTACGAGAGCCAGATGCGCATGTATGCCAACGGCCTGTCCGGCAGCTTCACGCTGGAAACGGATGACCTCTCGGCGATTGCCCGCCTCAGCGATGTCGAACTGCGCGAACCGCCTGTGTGTGAATGAGCAACTGTGCTGCCTGATTACCCGGGCGGCAACGGCAGGATCATCAGCGGGATCATCCGGCCCGGTATGGAGCCGGAGAGTGCCACGCCGACCCGATGGGCACCGGACCTGAGATAGAAGTCTTCGGCATTATTTCGGCGGTTAAATCCACTTTACGAAGACGTGTCTGCTTGCTTGCGCACGACGCGATCTTGAAAAAACTGTTTTCGCCCATTGGATGTAAGAAGCAAGAATTCAGCCATTCCACCGCTGGTGGAATGGCTTACTTTTGATTGAATAAGGCCAAGTGCTTCAAGTTGAACTTTGATTGTTACTTTGTCAGTGTCACTTATGCTATGAATTTTGTATCCGAAACCGATTTCTTTTGCCGCCTCGCGTATCGCCGCCACAACGGCAACGTCAGTTTTCGCTCTTTCCAACTCACCTGCTAACGCCATAAAAATTTGACGCCATGTAAATCCAATAGTTCGATTTGTATACGTATTTCCATTACCATGTGCATAAAAAATGGTGGTAATACGAACAGTAAATATATCATCTAATCCTGCAATGTCTTCGATTTCCATTCGATTTTGCGATTGAAAAATTGCTATTTCCTCTTTCAGTTTGGCATTTTCTTGTAGAGCCTTATTGCTTTGTTCTAAAATAACATCCGTTGCGGCGCTATCACCACGAATCCATCCAATTTGTGGAAAATCGTTGAAGGCGTGTATCAGAGATTTCAAGACAAGGGGTTCAAGTTCCTGCCGGGTGGCCCAGGATTTCACCAAGCGTCCAGTCATGACTTTTTCTCTGAATCCATTGAGGGCCTCAACAACCTTCGGATCGACGTCACTCTTCCCGACCGGAATGGTGGCAGGATTACTATGGACAAAAGCTAATACGATTTTTCCTGTTTCAACGGCGTAATCATATTCGCGTTCAGTGTAGCTCATGCCATCTGGGTCCATAGACCCGTAACGCCCGCCCACTATCAGGAGGTAATAGTCGCACTCGTCTATCACTTTTTTGATGTATTCGAGTTGTTCAATGTCCGCCGCAGGAAACAATTCCATTCCAGCTGGAATGTGCTTAAGGTCCAATATATTGCGAATCGCATCTTGTCGCTCATCAATCAGATCTCGAAATGTAGAAGAAACAAATACCTGATATTTTTTTTGTGACATGCTTGCTGTCCTAACTAACTTATTATTGAAGCGTCAGAGCCCTTTTGGGCCCGTCTCTGTGCTTGCGATCACTTTCTGGACGGTACTCATGGTCCGCCGAACAAACCGCTGCGCTGTGTCCGAATGATTAAAGGTGTCCTAAGCCATTTTTCGTTAGCATGAGATAACTTCCCGGGACAGCCGCAATGGACCGTGCTCGCTGGACATGGCCCGATGACATCCCAAATATTGCAGCGGCAGCCTGCTTGTCCCGGGCATCGACCCCTGCCCGGCGCAGGCCTGATATCCGACCGAGGGACAATTCTCAGAGAAGATCTAGCGAGATTGATGTGACACAACCTGAGCAGGTTGCGACCCCCCGGTAGCCGCGATCTCCAGCGCCCGCTTGGCGCTCTCATGCCCCTTCACGTCACGCAGGTCAGCACGGCAGGCTTCCATGAACGCCGCGTCGTAGCCGTTCGACGCTTTCGAGCGCATGACCAAGTCAGTCAGTTCGGCACATTCCCCGATCCGCGCTGGTTTCAGGCGCATGTCGGTCACCCTTCGCATCTCAGTTCAGCCCGGCTCTGCGGCGATAGCCCAGTGCCTCCGCGATGTGCGGGCGACCGATGTTCGCGCTGCTTTCCAGGTCGGCGATGGTACGCGCGACCCGCAGAACCCGGGTATAGCCACGGGCGGAGAGTTTCAGCCGTTCGGCGGCATCGGTCAGCAGGCTCTGGCCGCTGGTGTCGGGGGTGGCGATGGCGATCAGCGCCTCGCCATCCACCTCCGCATTGGTGATCGGTCCAAGATCCAGGTTCTCGTGTCGTGCCGCCTGCAGGTCGCGGGCGCGGGCCACCCGTGCGGCGATCTCGGCAGAGCCTTCGGCGGGCGGCGGCAGGGTCAGGTCGGCGGCGGACACGGCGGGCACGTCGATGGACAGGTCGATGCGGTCCATCAGCGGCCCCGATATCTTCGACTGGTAATCGATGGCACAGCGCGGTGCGCGGGAGCAGGCGCGCTCCGGGTCATCCAGATGACCACAGCGGCAGGGGTTCATGGCGGCGACCAACTGCACCCGCGCCGGATAGGTCACATGGGCATTGGCGCGGGCCACCACGGCCTCCGCCGTTTCCAGTGGCTGGCGCAATGCTTCCAGTGCCGGGCGGGGAAATTCGGGCAGTTCGTCAAGGAACAGCACGCCCCGGTGCGCCAGCGAGATCTCGCCCGGTCGCACCTTCAGCCCGCCGCCGACGAGGGCCGGGGTGGAGGTGGAATGGTGCGGGTTGCGAAAGGGCCGGCGGCGCGACAGCCGCCCCTCCGTCAGTTCGCCCGCCAGGCTGCGGATCATGGAGACCTCCAGCGCCTCCGCCGGTGACAGGGGCGGCAGCAGGCCGGGCAGGCGCGCGGCCAGCATCGACTTGCCGGACCCGGGCGGTCCCAGCATCAGCAGGTTGTGGCCGCCGGCAGCCGCGATCTCCAGCGCCCGCTTGGCACTTTCCTGCCCCTTCACGTCGCGAAGGTCGGCACCGATGGCGTCCATGTCCACCGGTCCCGGCTCCGGCGCCGACAGCACCTGCGTGCCCTTGAAGTGGTTGACGATGGCCAGCAGGTCCGGCGCGGCGATGATCTCCAGATCCCCGGCCCATGCGGCTTCCCCGCCGCAGAGTGCCGGGCAGATCAGGCCCTGGTCCCGCTCCGCCGCCGCGACACCGGCGGGCAGCACGCCCGCGACCGCCGCGATCTGACCGTCCAGCGCCAGTTCACCCAGCGCGATGTGGCCCGCCATGTCCTCCACAGGCAGCACGCCGACAGCGGCCAGCAGCGCCAGTGCGATGGGCAGGTCGTAGTGGCTGCCTTCCTTGGGCAGGTCGGCGGGGGACAGGTTCACCGTGATCCGCTTCGGCGGCAGACCCAGACCGATCGCATCGAGCGCCGCCCGCACCCGCTCCCGACTCTCCGCCACCGCCTTGTCGGGCAGGCCGACAATGGTGAACGCGGGCATCTGCGCCGAAACCTGCACCTGCACGTCCACGATCTGCGCCCGGAAGCCCTGGAAGGCGACGGTTGAAATTCTTGCGACCATGCACGGACGTTAGACCAACGTGATCCTGTTGTCCCCCAGTTCTTGGAGGTCGTGGGGTTTGCGGATTTCCAGTTGGGCAGATGCGTACCCATACTGATAGCCTGTTGTTCGAATTGCAGAACCTGGCGGAACTACCATGCCGACTGTGCTACGATACCGGAACCTGCGCTTCTTCTTTTCGAATGAAGGTTCGCCGCGTGAGCCGGTGCATTTTCATGTCGAGGGGGATGGCGGCGAAGCGAAGCTCTGGCTCGCACCGGAAGTCACAATTGCGCGAAGCGCCGGTTTCAACAGGCGGCAACTCTCGGAGCTTGTCAGGGTGGCAATCGAGAACAGGGAAGCGATGGAAAGGACATGGCATGAGTATTTCGGTTAAGGCCATGGCGCTGTCGTTTGACGACCACACCATGTGGCTCGAACTCGATGACGGTCGCTCCCTCGGTATCCCGCTGGCGTGGTTCCCCAGGTTGATGCAGGCGACCGCCGAACAGCGGAACGCATTCCGGATCAGCCCGTCCGGCAATGGCTTGCACTGGCCGGACCTGGACGAGGATATTTCGGTCGAGGGACTGATTGCGGGGCGCGGTGACCGGACCGCCGTCGGACCGAAGGCTGCCTGATCACCGCTACCGCAGCTAACTCAATAGGTCGCGCGACCGCCCGAGATGTCGATGACCTGGCCGGTGGTGAACGAACAGTCCGCCGACGACAGCCAGGCGATCAGGGCGGCGATCTCTGCCGGTTCGACGAAGCGGCCCATGGGAATCTTGGAGAGCATGTAATTGATGTGCTCCTCCGACATCTGGTCGAAGATCGCCGTGCGGGCGGCGGCGGGTGTTACGCAGTTCACCATGATGTCGTGGTCGGCCATTTCCTTGCCCAGCGACTTGGTCAGCGCAATGACCCCGGCCTTGGAGGCGGAATAGGCGGACGCGTTGGGGTTGCCTTCCTTGCCGGCGATGGAGGCGACATTGACGATGCGGCCATAGCCCGCGTCGCGCATCAGCGGGCTCACCGCGCGGCAGCAGAGCCAGACGCCGATCAGGTTGATCTCGATGATCTGGCGCCATTCGTCGGGGGAGTAGTCCCAGACCGTCCGGTTGGCCCCGGCGATGCCGGCATTGTTGACCTGGATGTCGATGCCGCCCAGCGCACCGACGGTCTCCTTCACCGCCGCATCCACCGCGTCTGCATTCGTGACATCGACGCTGATGGCGGTGGCCCCGATCTCGCTGGCCGTCGCACTGGCGAGGTCCATGTCACGATCCCAGAGCGCCACCCTGGCGCCGGAGGCAATGAAACGCTCCGCCACCGCGCGCCCGATCCCCTGTGCGCCGCCGGTCACCACGGCCCTGCGGCCCGCCAGATCAATCGTGTTCATTTTTCCCCCCAGGTCAGCTTCGCGCTGTTTTGCGCCAGATTGGAGCCGGAGCGTGCAAAAAGCCAGAGGCAGCGTGCAGGTCCATGGCGGCGCTTCCCCTGTGACGGTCGCCGCGTCCGGCCAAACTGGGTCTATGATTCCGCTGCCCGGTCGTAGACAATCCCGGAAGCTTTCGGGTGTGGCCGGTTGGGGCCGTCCGCATCGCCAGAATACTTGAGCCAGTTCCGGAGGGGGTCTGAACCATGTCTGATTTGCCGCGCGTCCCGTTGCTTGTGCCGGGTGCCAACAGTTCCGCCAGCGATGTCGTCGTCTCCGCACCCTGGGACGGGGCACCGATTGCCAATGTCGCCCGGTCGGATAGTGCGACGGTGGAGAAGGCACTCAGTAACGCCTTCGACCTCTATCGGGACCGGGACGCCTGGATCCCGATGCGGGAGCGGGTGCAGATCCTGACCCGTGCCATGGCGATCATGCGCGACCGCCGCGAGAGCATGGCGATCGAGGCCGCGCGCGAAGGCGGCAAGCCGCTGGCCGATTCCCTGATCGAGGTCGACCGGGCCATCGATTCCGTGCACATCTGCATCGACGAGCTGCGCAGCCGTGCGGGGGAGGTGATCCCCATGGGCATCACCGAGAGTTCCAAGAACCGGGTTGCCTTCACGCGGCAGGAGCCGATTGGTGTCGTGGTCGCGGTCAGTGCCTTCAACCATCCGCTCAACCTCATCGCGCACCAGGTGGCCCCTGCGGTGGCGACCGGTTGCCCGGTGATCGTGAAGCCTGCGGACAAGACCGCGCTGTCGTGCCTGCACTTCGTGCAGATCCTGCATGAGGCCGGACTGCCGAAAGCCTGGGCGCAGGCCGTGGTGACGGCAGACCGCAAGGATGCAACGGCGCTGGTGACCGATCCGCGCGTCGGCTTCTTCAGCTTCATCGGTTCGGCCAAGGTCGGCTGGGCCCTGCGGTCCCAGCTCGCCCCCGGCACCCGCTGCGCGCTGGAACATGGCGGCGCGGCCCCGGTGATCCTGACGGAGAGCGCCGATCTCGACCGCGCCGTGCCGTCACTGGCCAAGGGTGGCTTCTATCATGCGGGTCAGGTCTGCGTGTCGGTGCAGCGGGTCTATGCCCATGCGTCGGTCTGCCGGACCTTCGCCGACGGTCTGGCCGCGGCGGCCAGCAAGATGGTCGTGGGCGATCCGACCGACAAGGCGACCGAGATCGGTCCGCTGATCACACCGGGCGAGGTGGATCGTGTGCACGAATGGGTCGAGGAGGCCCGTGCGGGCGGTGGCGAAATCCTCTGTGGCGGCGAGAAGCTGTCGGACACGGCCTACAAGCCGACCGTGATCCTGAATCCGCCTGCGGACGCCAAGGTTTCCACCATGGAGATCTTCGGCCCCGTGGTCTGCGTCTTCAGCTACGACGACATGGACGAGGCCATTGCGCTGGCGAACTCGCTGCCGTTCTCGTTCCAGGCGGCGGTGTTCGGTCAGGACATCGACCGCATCATGCGCGCCACCAGCCGTCTCGATGCAGCAGCAGTGATGGTCAATGACCACACCGCGTTCCGGGTCGACTGGATGCCGTTCGCGGGTCTTAAGCTTTCGGGTCACGGGGTGGGCGGTGTGCCGCATTCCATGCACGAGATGTCCGTTCGCAAGATGACCGTGATCAACTCGCCCGAGATTCGGGACTGATCACAGCGGTCGGTCGGCACAGCGCGACCGGCATGTTTCGAGAATACAGGGGAGAATTCGGTAATGGCGACAACCGTCAAGCAGATGGTCGACCGGGCCATGAGCAAGGTCGAGACCATCAGTGTCGAGGATGCGAAGGCGCTGGTGGGCAAGGATGACGTGACCATCGTGGATATCCGCGATGTGCGCGAACTCTGGCGGGAGGGCAAGATTCCCGGTGCCTATCACGCGCCGCGCGGCATGCTGGAGTTCTGGGTCGACCCGGAAAGCCCCTATGCCAAGGACGTCTTCCAGTCCGGGAAGCGGATCGTCTTCTATTGTGCCGCAGGCTGGCGGTCCGCGCTGGCGACGGAGGCCGCGATGGAACTGGGTCTGAAGAACACCTGCCACATCGATGGCGGTTTCGGTGACTGGAAGAAGGCCGGCAACGAGATCGAGGCCGTCGAGAAGAAGTGACACGGCGCGTTCCCGGGGAGGATGCAGCATGGCTGAAACGACAGATCTGAGCGGGCGCGTGGCGCTGGTCACCGGCGCCGGGTCCGGCATTGGCCGTCAGGCGGCGGAAACCCTGGCAGGTGCCGGGGCCGCCGTGGCCTGCACCGACATCAACCTGGCCGGTGCACAGGAAACCGCGACGTCCATCGAGGCTGCGGGCGGGCGTGCCATCGCCATCGCCCATGACGTCGTGGAGGAAGACCAGTGGGAGGCGGCGGTCAAGGCGACCGTCGATGCCCTGGGTGGCCTGCACATCATGGTCAACAATGCCGGTATCGAGCTGGTGAAGATCATTCCCGATATCTCCACCGCCGATTTCCGGCGTGTCATGGATATCAACGTGCTGGGTGTCTTCCTCGGCATAAAGACCTGCACCGATGCGATGACGGCGTCCGGTTCCGGCTCCATCATCAACCTGTCCTCGGTCGCGGGTCTGATCGGCGCGCCCCGGCAGGCGGCCTACTGTGCCTCCAAGGGCGCGGTGCGGCTGATGACCAAGGCAACGGCGCTGGAACTGGCCGGGGCCGGACACCCGATCCGGGTGAACTCCGTGCATCCGGGCATCATCGAGACGCCGATGCTGGAAGACCTGATGACCGGCGTGCCGGACGAACAGCGCAACCAGCGGCTGGCGCAGATGAAGGCAAGGCACCCCATCGGTCGCCTGGGCCAGGCCACCGACATCGCCAATGCAATCCTGTTCCTCGCCTCCGACCTGTCATCCTTCATGACCGGATCGGAAGTCGTCGTCGATGGTGGCATGACCGCGAACTGAGGCGTTCGAGTTGCCTGATCGTGCCGGAATTTCCTTCAGGTGGTGATCCTGAACGGGCCCGGATCGGAACCTCCTTCTTCCCCCCTTGCGGGGGAAGTGGCCGCGCAGCGGTCGATGGGGGGTGAAGCCGCAGGCTGCCGGACTGCGATGAGATCACGGCTGTTCGGCTGCGCCGATTCACCCCCATCCCGGCCTTCCCCCGTCGAGGGGGAAGGAGGCTTGGCCATTCCGGGACAGGGCGGCAACTGCAGGGTCCGCTCAGGCGGCGTCATCCTTGCTGGCCTGCTGCACGTCGAAGATGGAGACGTAACCCTTTGACCAGTCGGGGGGCATCAGGCAGGGGCGAGGGTCGAAGCGGGCCCATTTGGCCCGCTCACCCCGGACGATGGTGTTGGACAGAGGCAGATTGGCGACGATGCTGGGTTCCAGCGTCAGTGCGTCGGCAGCCGAATAGGTGTGGAGCAGCAGCGGTCTGACCCGGCTGGAGCGATTGGGTTCGGAGCCGTGCACCATCCGGCAATTGTGCACGGTGACGGAGCCGCGCGGCCCCTTCAGCCAGGCCACGTCATCCACCGGGACGCGCCCGATGTCCTTTTCGGCGATGTAGCCGGTCCAGTTGCCGTCCTCCCCGTAGAGGTCAAACAGTTCCGCCTCATGGCTCTTCGGGATGACCCCCATCGGCCCCATCTCGTCATCGACGTCCGACATGTAGAGGCCAATGGTCAGGGGCGAGTAATTGGTGTGCGGCCAGAACTGGATGTCCTGGTGCCATTTCACCTCTTCTCCCCCGCCCGACCATTTGAAGTTCAGTTTCGAGTGGTGGTACTTTACATCCGGCCCCAGCAGGTCGGCAGCCAGATCGACGATGGGTCCATCGAAGGCGAATTCGCGATAGACCGGATCATGCTCCGCAGGCTGGGACAGACGGCGCAGGCGCGGATTGTCGGCACTGTGGTCAGGCTCGATGTCGAACTTGCCACTGGATTTCGTGATCGTGCGGCTCTCGGCGATGAAGCGGTCGGTCACTTCCCAGAGCCGGTCCATCCACGCATCCGAAACGAAGTTCTCCAGCAGCAGATAGCCGTTCTCCTCATAGAACGCCTTCTGCTCGGGCGTGATGGTCTTCAGGCCGTGGGCCATGATCAGCTCTCCAGTTCGTCCATCAGCTTCGCATAGCGGTCCAGCACGCCTTCCACCCGATCCGGTGCGGACGTCGGGACACCGATGACCGAACGGGCGATGCCCATGTCGCGGTAGCGTTTCAGCAGATCATCGTCCACGTTCACCTGTGCGAAGATCGAGAGTTCGATGGATGCGGGATCACGGCCTGCCTCCTCCGCGCGGCGGTGCAGGTCGGCGATGGCGGCGGGCATGTCGTCCAGCAGGACATTGATCGGCATCCAGCCGTCACAGTACCTCACGACACGCTGCCTGCCGGTCCCGGTCGCCGAGCCCATGATGATCGGCGGGTGCGGGCGCTGCACCGGCTTGGGGTAGGAGTAGCATTCCTCGATCTTCACGAATTCGCCGTCGTAGGAGGCTTTTTCCTCCGTCCAGAGCGCCTTCATTGCTTCCACCTTCTCCCGCAGCACCTTCCAGCGCCGGTCGAAGGGGATGCCGTGCTGTTCCATTTCTTCGGCGTTCCAGCCGCCGCCGATGCCAAGCAGCACCCGGCCGTTGGAGATCACGTCCAGGGTCGCGACTTCCTTGGCCAGCGTGATCGGGTCGCGCTGGATGACCAGCGATATGCCGGTGCCGAGTTTCAGGTTCTTCGTCACTGCGGCTGCGGCGCCCAGCGAAACGAAGGGGTCCATCATGCGGTAATAGGGTTTCGGCAGGTCGCCACCGCCGGGGAACGGGGAGCGGCGGGAGGTCGGAATGTTTGTATGTTCCGGAAACCAGACCGAGTCGTAGTTCCGTTCCTCCATCATCACCGCCAGGGCATCAGGCCGGATGGAATAGTCGGTATTGTAGCAGAATGCGCCGAGTTTCATGACTGTCAGGCCTCCCCACCTGTTGTGTACTGTGCCAATCGCAGCATGACCTGCCCCCCGGGGCAAGCCCGACCTGCGGCCAGGCTTCTGCGGCAATCGGCGCATCGTGCCCGGGGGTTGGCTGTCCTATTTCCGCCTCATGAGCACAGTACAGATCCTGGATCCCTCCCGTCGCGCGGTTGTCACATGGCTGTTCATCGTGGCCGCGCTGGTCTTTCTCATGGTCGTCGTGGGCGGCATCACGCGGCTGACGGAGTCCGGCCTGTCCATGACAGACTGGCATCCGGTCACTGGCTGGCTGCCGCCCCTGAGCGATGCCGCCTGGCAGGCGGAGTTCGAAAAGTACAAGGCCTTCCCCGAGTACCAGAAGGTCAATCTCGGCATGAGCCTGGACGAGTTCAGGACAATCTACGCCTGGGAATTCAGCCACAGGCTGCTGGGGCGAATCATCGGTCTCGCCTTCTTCGTGCCGATGGCGGTCTTCATGCTGACCGGGCGGATCCGGCGGCGAGAGATTCCCTGGTTCCTGTTCCTGCTGGTGGCCGGGGGATCACAGGGGGTGCTGGGCTGGTTCATGGTGCAGAGCGGTCTGATCGATCGCCCGGATGTCAGCCAGTACCGGCTGGCGGCGCATCTGGCGCTCGCATTCGCGATCTATGCCCTGCTGCTCTGGACCGCCTGGTCGGTGCGGGAGGAAGGGCGGGACCGCCGCGCGCTCAGCGGCATGCGGACACCCGCGATCATCCTCGCGGCGCTGGTCCTGCTGCAGATCGTCATCGGTGCCTTCGTCGCCGGCATCAATGCGGGCCACATCTACAATACCTGGCCGCTGATGGACGGCGCGCTGGTGCCGGACGGTCTTTTTGCCGGGGGCTCGGGGCTGGCCGCCCTGTTCGACGATCATCTGACCATCCAGTTCGTCCACCGCATTCTGGCCTATGCCCTGCTTGGCGTTGCCATCTGGACCATGCTGCGCGGGCGCCGGGTCGGGGGACGGGCGAAACCCGCGTCAATGGGAGTCATGCACGCCATCGCCCTGCAGATACTGCTGGGCATTGCCACGCTGGTGATGGTGGTGCCGGTCTGGCTGGGTGCGCTCCATCAGGCGACGGCCCTGCTGGTCTGGACAGCGGCGCTCTGGCTCGTCCGACTTGCCTGGACCGATGCGCGGGCACGCATCGGCGACTGATATCCTGCCGCATCTGCCTTGCCCGGGCCTGAACGCACCAGGGCGACCCGGAAGGGTCGCCCTGGTGTCTTGATCCGACAGGTGGGGTCGGGGATCAGCTATTGGTGGCGCCGGCGTCGTCACGTGACTCGAAGCAGCCGGAGCGGGTGGCGTCTTCCTGGTTGCCGAGCGTGGAGCGGATCTGGGCGCGAACGGCCTTGCAGGCTTCCTCGCTGTCGAAGGTGCCGAAGTAGACATCGACATTGCTCTTCAGTTCGCCTTCCCAGTTGCGGGCCTTGTACTGGATGCGGCGGGTGTCATAGGCGGTCAGCCCGGAAGACGGTGCACTGGTCACGTCGATGGTGGTGATGGGGCTGTTGTCAGCCGGAACACTCATGCCGGCGGCAGCGGCGATCAGCAGGTAGTACATGGTGTGGTCTCCTTGGTGTTTGTCCGGGCCTCAGCAGGATCCCGGTCTGATTTCGATCGGTTGGGGAGGTGTTACCGGCTGGCGACGATCTGCTTCGATTCGAAACAACCGGAGCGCTTGTCCTCTTCCAGGCCACGGTCCGCCATTTCGATGCGGATGCGGGCGCGGACGGCCTTGCAGGCTGCCATGCTGTCGAAGGTGCCGAAGTAGACATCGACGTCGCTCTTCAGTTCCGCTTCCCAGTTGCGTGCCTTGTACTGGATGCGGCGGGTGTCATATGCGGTCAGTTCGGAACTCGGCGCGGTGAACACATCGACCTTGGAGATCGGGGCATTGTCTGCGGGGATGCTCAGTCCGGTGGCGGCGGCGATCAGCAGGTAATACATGGTTTCAGCTCCTTCATTCCCTCGGTCGCGTCCGGCGACCCTTGCGTGTCTCGCTCCAACAAACGCAGCTTCCGTGCCAAACGGGGGAGCCGGACGCCGTTTCAGCCGGAAACTGCAGCCAATTTCGCCATTCACGCCCTTGCTGACACCAGCAGGTCACTGAAAAGTCACAGATATTTTCTTGGCTTCCTGGTGAGTGCTCGGGTGGCTCAGTTCGGAATTCAATCGGTTGTCCCGACTGATTGCCTGGGCAACAAGTGCCGGGTTTCCCGGGCAAAAGGTGCAATCTGTACAGCCGTGCAGGCGAGTCAGCCGGGGGGAGTCACGATTTGCACCGCAGCCATGCGGCAGTCGCTGTGTCTGGCATGTGCGAAACCTGCGCGATATAAACCGGGCAACGGACACGAAGGAGAAGGCGCACATGACCGACGGCAAGGACAAGACCCTCGCGGACTGGGAGGCTGCGGCGGAAAAGGAACTGCGCGGCAAGTCGCTGGACGATCTGGTGTGGCAGACGCCGGAAGGCATCCCCGTGAAGCCCCTCTATACGGAGGAGGACGTATCGGGCCTGGATCACCTGGGCAGCCTGCCCGGCATGGACCCCTATGTGCGGGGTGTGCGTGCCACGATGTATGCGAACCGGCCCTGGACCATCCGCCAGTATGCCGGCTTCTCGACGGCGGAGGAATCCAACGCCTTCTATCGCCGCAACCTTGCAGCCGGGCAGCAGGGACTGTCCGTGGCCTTCGACCTTGCGACCCACCGTGGCTATGACAGCGACCACCCGCGCGTCATGGGTGACGTGGGCAAGGCGGGTGTGGCCATCGACTCGGTCGAGGACATGAAGATCCTGTTCCGCGACATCCCGCTGGACAAGGTCTCCGTGTCCATGACCATGAACGGTGCGGTTCTGCCGACCCTGGCGGGCTACATCGTGGCGGCGGAGGAACAGGGCGTCGGGCCGGAGAAGCTTTCCGGCACCATCCAGAACGACATCCTGAAGGAATTCATGGTCCGCAATACCTACATCTATCCGCCGGAGCCTTCCATGCGGATCGTGGCGGACATCATCGACTACACCGCCAACCACATGCCCAAGTTCAATTCCATCTCGATCTCCGGCTACCACATGCAGGAAGCCGGGGCGACGCAGGTGCAGGAACTGGCCTTCACCCTGGCGGACGGGCTGGAGTATGTGCGTACGGCCGTTGACCGGGGGCTGGATATCGACCGTTTCGCGCCCCGCCTCAGCTTCTTCTTCTGTATCGGCATGAACTTCTTCATGGAAGTGGCGAAGCTGCGGGCGGCGCGGCTGCTGTGGCATCGCATCGTCAGCCAGTTCGATCCGAAGGATGCGCGCTCCACCATGCTGCGCACCCATTGCCAGACCTCCGGCGTCAGCCTGACGGAGCAGGACCCCTACAACAACGTCATCCGCACCACGGTCGAGGCCATGGCGGCGGTTCTGGGGGGGACGCAGAGCCTGCACACCAATGCGCTGGACGAGGCGATTGCCCTGCCCACCGATTTCTCCGCCCGCATCGCCCGCAATACCCAGCTTGTGCTGCAGGAGGAGACCGGGATTCCGAACGTGATCGACCCGCTGGGCGGTTCCTATTACGTCGAGGCGCTGACGGCGAAGCTGGCGGAGGATGCCTGGGCGCTGATCCAGCAGGTCGAGGAACAGGGCGGCATGACGAAGGCGGTGGCCGAGGGGATGCCGAAGCTGATGATCGAGGAAGCGGCAACCCGTCGCCAGGCTCGTGTCGATCGGGGCGAGGACGTGATCGTCGGCGTCAACAAGTACAAGCCTTCGACGAATACCGCGCCCGAGGTGCTGGACATCGACACCACCAAGGTACGCGACGGTCAGGTTGCGTTGCTGAAGAACATCCGGGAGTCCCGCGACCAGGCGGCCTGCGATGCGGCGCTGAAGGCACTGACCGAAGGCGCGCGCGGCGACGGCAACCTGCTGGCCCTGTGCGTCGATGCGGCCCGTGCCCGTGCCACGGTCGGTGAGATGTCTGACGCGATGGAGGAAGTCTTTGGCCGTCACCGCGCCGAGATCCGCTCCGTCAGCGGCGTCTATGCCAAGGCCTATGAAGGCGACGAGGGTTTCGCGAAGATCCAGTCGGACATCGACGACTTCGTCACTGCGGAGGGCCGTCGTCCCCGCATGCTGGTGGTCAAGATGGGCCAGGACGGCCACGACCGCGGGGCCAAGGTGATTGCGACCGCCTTTGCCGACATCGGTTTCGACGTGGACGTCGGACCCCTGTTCCAGACTCCGGAAGAAGTCGCGCGCGACGCGGTGGAGAATGACGTGCATGTCATCGGCGTGTCCTCGCTCGCGGCGGGACACAAGGCGCTGGTCCCGGCCCTGATGCAGGCCCTGAAGGATCAGGATGCGGAGGATATCCTGGTCATCTGCGGCGGTGTCATCCCGTCAGGTGACTATGACTGGCTGAAACAGGCGGGCGTCTCCGGCATCTACGGTCCGGGCACGCACATCCCCGCCGCCGCCGCCGAGATCCTGGAGCTTGTGGCGAAGTCGGGGCGCGACGCGGCGGCCTGACGGCCTGTCTGTCAAACTTGTACAAGCTGGGGCGGGTCGCTATGCAGGTGGCCCGCCCCAACCACGTCCGGACCTGTTGAATGTATCCTGAACCCCGTCATGTCGGCCTGGTCAACTGGATCGGCCTCTGGACCCTCTATGCCAAGGAAGTGCAACGCTTCATGAAGGTGGCGGGGCAGACGGTGTTCGCGCCCATCGTCACCACCCTGCTGTTCCTGGCGATCTTCACGCTGGCGCTGGGGGACGGCCGGGCGCCGGTTGGCGGTGTCGCGTTCGAGGTCTTTCTGGCGCCGGGTCTGGTCATGATGGCCGTGACCCAGAACGCCTTTGCCAACAGTTCCTCCGCGCTGCTGATCGCGAAGATCCAGGGCAATATCGTCGATATCCTGATGCCGCCGCTCAGCGCGGCAGAGCTGCTCGTCGCCTTTGTCGGAGCTTCGGTCACGCGGGGTCTGGCCGTTGCCATTGCGGTCACGGCGGCGATGACACCCTTCGTCGATCTGCCGTTCTGGTCGATAGGCTGGGGCCTGCTGTTCGTGGTGCTTGCCTCCGTCTTGATGGGGCTGATCGGTATCCTGACAGGTCTCTGGGCGGACAAGTTCGATCACATGGCCTTCATCACCAACTTCGTCATCACGCCACTTGCGTTTCTCTCGGGTACATTCTATTCGATCGATCGCCTGCCTGAATTCGCGCAAGGAATAGCGTTCGTGAACCCCTTCTTCTATGCCATCGATGGTTTTCGCCATGCCCTGACCGGGCAGGGTGACGTGTCGCTGGTGCTCGGGGGCACGGTGCTGGCCGTCATTGACGTGATTCTGGCCATCTGGGTGCTGGTCCTGTTCCGACGAGGGTACAACCTCAAGGCTTGACCATGGGGTGACCGCCCCATAAAACCTCCCCCTTTCCGTCGGGTCAGCATTGATCTGGCGTCGGGGACCAATCCAGACTTCCAGCCAACCTGTCAGCCAACCGGAACGGGAGACCTGTTCCCGAAAATCGAGCCCATTGGAGGCCGCCATGATCGATGTCGTGATGCCGACTTACGCAAGAACCCCCGTTTCCTTCGAACGTGGTGAGGGTGCGCATCTGTACGCGACGGACGGGCGACGTTTCCTGGATTTCGGGTCCGGCATCGCAGTGAGTCTGCTGGGTCACAGCCATCCCGCGCTGGTCAAGGCCGTGCAGGACCAGGCCGCGAAGCTCTGGCATGTCTCCAACCTCTACGAGGTGCCGGAGCAGAAGGCACTGGCGAAGAAGCTGACCGACAACTGCTTTGCCGACACGGTCTTCTTCTGCAATTCGGGTGCGGAAGCGCTGGAGGGTACCATCAAGACGGCGCGGAAATACCATTCCGCCAATGGTGCGCCGGAGCGTTATCGCATCATCACGTTCGAAGGCGCGTTCCATGGCCGGACGCTGGCCACGATGGCAGCAGGCGGACAGGAGAAGATCCTGGCCGGTTTCGGCCCGAAGACCGATGGCTTCGATCAGGTGCCATTCGGTGATCTCGCCGCCACGAAGTCCGCCATAGGACCGGAGACAGCCGGAATCCTGGTGGAGCCGATCCAGGGAGAAGGTGGCGTCCGCATGGCGGAGCATGCCTTCCTGAAGGGACTGCGGAAGCTGTGCGACGACGCCGGTATCCTGTTGCTGATGGACGAGGTCCAGTGCGGCATGGGGCGGACCGGCAAGCTGTTCGCGCACCAGTGGACCGACATCACGCCTGATGTCATGGGCGTGGCCAAGGGCATTGGTGGCGGGTTCCCGCTGGGTGCCTTCCTGGCAACGGCGGAAGCCGCAAAGGGCATGGTCGCGGGCAGCCACGGCACCACCTATGGCGGCAACCTGATGGCCATGGCGGCAGGCAATGCCGTGGCCGACACGGTGCTGGCCGACGGATTCCTAGAGAACGTGCAGCAGATCGCCAATCGCATGAAACAGGGACTGGCGTCCATCAGTGACCGCTTCCCCACCGTCTTCAAGGGCGTGCGTGGCACCGGCCTGATGCTGGGGCTGGAGTGCGTCATGGTGAACGGAGACGTTGTCGCGGCCCTGCGCGATCAGGGACTGCTGACCGTTCCTGCCGGAGACAATGTCGTGCGGATCCTGCCGCCGCTGGTCATCGGTGATGCTGAAATCGATGAGGGACTGGGCATGATCGAGACCGCGGCCACTGAACTGGCCGGGAAGGCTGCAGCAGGATGAGCGCGATCAGGCACTTCCTGAGCATCGAGGACGTTTCCGCGTCGGCGCTGCAGGGCATCATCAAGGGCGCGCGCGAACGCAAGGATGCGCGGGCGGGCTGGCCCAAGGGCCGCGTTGATGAGGATCGTCCGCTCGACGGGCACCTGCTGGCGCTGATCTTCGAGAAGCCGTCCACCCGGACGCGCGTTTCCTTCGATGCGGCCATGCGCCAGCTCGGTGGCCAGACCACGATCCTGAATGCGGGCGAGCTTCAGCTTGGCCGCGGCGAGACCATCGGCGATACGGCGAAGGTGCTGTCGGCCTATACCGACGGCATCATGATGCGCACGTTCGAACAGGCGAAGCTGGACGAACTGGCCGAACAGGCTTCGGTCCCGGTGATCAGCGGCCTGACGGATTCGGGACACCCCTGTCAGTTGATGGCAGATGTGCTGACGCTGGAGGAAAAGCGTGGCGGCGTTGCCGGGCAGACCATTGCCTGGTCCGGTGACGGCAACAACATGGCCAATTCCTGGATCGAAGGGGCATCCCGCTTCGGCTATCGGCTGCGTCTCGCCTGCCCGCAGGGGCTGGAACCCGACGCCCGGGTGCTGAAACGCGCCCAGTCGGACGGTGGCGATATCACCCTGACCGACGACCCGCGTGCTGCGGTGGAGGGGGCGGATTGCGTCGTGGCCGATACCTGGGTGTCGATGGGGGACGAGGACGCGGCGGACCGCCACAATCTGCTGCGCCCTTATCAGGTCGACAGGGAACTGATGGGGCTGGCCCGGAAGGATGCGGTGTTCATGCACTGCCTGCCTGCGCATCGGGGCGAGGAAGTCACGGCGGAGGTGATCGACGGCCCGCAGTCTGTGGTGTTCTCGCAGGCCGAGAACCGCGTGCATGCGCAAAAGGGCGTTCTGCTCTGGTGTCTTGGCCGCTGACGCACCTGTCCGGGGTCACTGAATGATGAGGAACAAGCAATGGCGCAGGCCAAGGCCGCACCGACCGACGACCTGATTCAGCCCTTTCACCTGAACGGGCGGGAGGTGCGGGGGCGCATCATCCGCATGGGATCGGTGGCACATGCCGTCCTGACCCGCCACAGCCTGCCACCCGCCGCCGCTTCCCTGCTGGGGGAGGCAATGGCCCTGACCGCCATGATGGCCAGCGCCATGAAGTTCGACGGTATCTTCACCCTGCAGGCGCAGGGCGACGGACCGGCCAAGGTGCTGGTGGCGGACTATCGCAATGGCGGTGACCTGCGGGGGTATATCCGCCTGTCGGAGTCGTTCGATGCGGTGCGCGACACCAGCGCCGATGGCCTGCTGGGCAAGGGCGTCCTGGCCCTGACGGTCGACCGCGAGGGTGATCACCAGCGCTATCAGGGCACGGTGGAACTGGAGGGGGACAACCTGTCGAGTTCTGCCGAGTACTATTTCCGCCAGTCGGATCAGCTGCCGAGCCTGTTCCGGCTGTTCGCGGGGCATGGCCCGGATGGCAACTGGCGTGTCGGCGGCCTGATGCTGCAATCCCTGCCCAAGGACCCGGACGAGGACAAGGCACAGGAAGACTGGACACTCGCGGAAACCCTTGCCGCGACCGTCAAGCCACAGGAACTGCTCGACCCGACGCTTTCTCCGGCGGAGCTGCTGTACCGGCTGTTTCACGAGGATGGCGTCTGGCTGCATGATGCGACACCGTTGCGGGACCAGTGTACCTGTTCCGTCGAACGCATCACGGAGGTCGTGCAGTCGTTCCCGGAAGACGAGGTGCGGGACCTGGCCGTCGATTCCGGGGATGTGTCGGTGGATTGTCAGTTCTGCGGTCGAACCTATAGGCTGCCGCTGGATGCCCTGATTGGAGATTCGAGCACATGAACCTCTCTCGCCGTCGGTTGTTCCTTGTTGCGCCCGCGCTGCTGCTGGTGGGCTGTGGCGGTCCGTCCGTGCTGCCTGACGGACCTCACGTGCCGGAAATTTCCTTCCGGCACCTGCCTGCTATCACCTTCGATGTCGCCAGCATCGATGTGCAGCAACCCTTCGTCTCTTCCGGCCAGCCGCCGTCGATCGAGAGCCAGATTCCGGTCACACCGGGGCAGGTGGCGCGGAACTGGGCGCGTGATCGGCTGAAGGCCGGGGGTGCGGACGGTGTGGCGCGCTACTCCATCCTGGACGCCAGCGTTCGCGAGGTTGCACTGAAGACCGACAAGTCCGTGACCGGATTGCTGAAGACAGAGCAGGAAAGCAAGCTGGAGGGGCGTGTCGAGGTTCGCATCGACATCAGCAATTCAAAGGGCACCGGTTTCACCAATGCCATCGCGACCCGCAGCCAGACCGTCCCGGAAGGGCTGACCCTGGATGAGCGGGAGCAGTTGCAGATCGATTTCGTCGAGGCTCTGGGTCAGGATATGAACCGGCGGCTGGAAACGGAGATCCGCTTCAACCTGACAACATTCGTGAAGCCATAGGGGCGGCGACATGACGAAGGAAATCATCCGGCATCCCGTGCTGCAGCAGATGATCGATAAGGGTAACGTGCCCCTGTCGCTGGCCACGAAGGGAGCTGGACTGGTTTTCGTTTCCGGCCTGCCGCCGGTGGACCTGGAGACCGGGCAGCTTGTCCAGGGCGATATCGAGGCACAGACCCGTGCGTCCCTGAATGCCGTCAAGGCGGTACTGGAGGAAGCCGGTTCGTCGCTGCAGAAGGTCCTGAAATGCACGGTCTTCGCGGTGAACGCCGGACAGTTTGACCGGGTCAATGCCGTCTATGCCGAATTCTTCCCGAGCGAACCGCCCGCCCGGACCTTCGTGACCGTAGGCTCCTGGCCCTGGTCGTTCGATATCGAGATCGAGGCGGTGGCGCTCGCCTGATACCCTTCTGCAAGGAGACTGAACGTGGCACCCAGACAACGCATTGCCGTCACCGTACCCGCCGGCCCCCGGCTTCAGGACACGATCGACCGTCTGACATGGGCGGAGGCCAACGGCTACGATGACGCCTGGTTCGCCGACGGTGCCGCGCCGGATGCGCTGACCTCGGTCGCAGCGCTCGGACCGCGCTTCGAGAAGCTGCGTTTCGGCATCGCGGTGACGCCCGTCTTCTCCCGCACCCCCGCCGTGCTTGCGGCGACCGCCAACGTGATCGGTCAGGCCATGCCCGGCCGTTTCGTGATGGGGCTGGGGTCGTCGAGCCAGACCATGATGGTGGGCTGGCACGGACAGCATTTCGAGAAGCCGCTGACCCGTGTCAAGGAGACCGCACAACTGGTGCGGTCCATGCTGGCCGGTGAGAAGTCGGACTTCGATGGCGTGACGGTGAAGAGCAAGGGCTACCGCCAGGCCCCACTGGAGCCGACGGTGCCGATCTACCTCGCCGCGCTGCGGTCCAACATGATCGAGATGGCGGCCGAGGTCGGTGACGGTGTCATCTTCAATCTCTGGCCGAAGAAGGCGCTGCCGAAGATGATCCAGCATGTTCATGCCGGTGCTGCGCGCGCCGGTCGTGACGGCGCGGATGTGGAGATCGTCAATCGCCACATGGTGCTGGTGACGGACGACAAGGAAGAGGGGCGTGCCCGGTTCCGCCAGAACTTCGCGCCGTACTACGCGACGCCCGTCTACAACAAGTTCCTCGCCTGGGCCGGGTACGAGGATGAGGCTGCGCAGATCCGTGAAGGCTGGGCCGAGAAGGACCGCGCCAAGACCACCGGCGCGCTGGTCGACGACCTGATCGACGACATCGCCATCATCGGCACGGCGGACGAATGCCGGGAACGGCTGCGCTGGGCGGCGCAGACTGGCATCCACACCCACATCATCGCCCCGCTGAGTCCCGACCCGAAGGAAGCCGTGCGCTGCTTCGAGGCCTTCCGACCGGACGTGTTCTCGCTGGCGGCATAGGCTGGTCGGTCACCCGCCTCACCCGTATCGACTCACGGAAAGATCCGTCGCTTGATGCGGCTCAGGGCCTGCGGCGTGACCCCGATGTAGGCTGCAATGTCGGCCTGGCTGACCGTCGCGGCGTCTGACGGGTTCTCGGCCAGGTACTGGCGGTAACGTTCCTCCGCGCTCAGGCAGAGCAGATCATGTTCGCGCCGTTCCTTGCGGCGGGCGAACATGATCAGGAATGCGATGACTTCGTTCGCGATGTCTATATCCGACCGTGCCTCACGGACGAGCAGGTCGAAAGTCAGGCTCACCAATGTCACGTCGCTGATCGCCACCAGACCGAAGCTGCAGGTTCCCTTCTCCTCCATCGAGGCCATGCTGCCGATGGTGGCCCCCGGCCCGACCAGCGACTTCACCTGCTCGCGACCGTCGATCCGGGTGTAATAGGCCTTCAGGTGGCCTTCCTGCACGAAGAACAGTCGGCGGTCGCTGTCGCCCTGATGGAAGACGTGGCTGCCGTGTGGATACCGCGCACTGACCCCGTGTTGCGCCAGAAGTTCCCTTATCTGCTGCAAATGAACCTCGATCAATTGAGGGGGCCTCTGCGCCCGTTAGCTTCACGGATGAATTGAAACGCAGTCCGCCAGGGAGCGCCACCGTGAAGCTGTCGAAACGCCGTATCGTACTCACCGGAGGAACATCAGGCATCGGTCGGGAACTGGCTCTGCTGCTCGCCGTCGACAACGCGGTTATCGTGCTGGCGCGCGAGACCCCGCGCAGCGCCCGGTTGCAGGCCGAAGTCCCCGACATCGTTGTTGTTCACGTCGATCTTTCGGATACAGAGGCGGTGCAGGCGGTGGGACGCCAGCTTGCGGGTGAGGCAGCGCCGGACGGGATGATCAACTGCGCCGCACTGCAGAACACGCCATGGATTGCGGCCCCTGACTTCGATCTGGCCTCGATCCGGCGGGAGATCGACATCAACCTGACGGCTGTCTGCCTGCTGAGTGCGCTGCTGCTTCCTGCCCTTCTGTCGCGGGACGCCGCCTTCATCATGAACATCAACTCCGGCCTGGGTCTGGTGCCGAAGACCGACTCGGCAGTCTATTGCGCAACGAAGGGGGGACTGAACATCTTCACCCAGTCATTGCGCAGCCAGCTCACTGACACCAAGGTCCGGGTGCAGCAGGCCTTCCTGCCGCTGGTCGATACGCCGATGACCGAAGGACGCGGTGCCGCCAAGCTGGATGCCCACGATGCCGCGCGGCAGATCATCAGGGCCATCGAACGCGGCACCGGAGACGCCGATATCGGCAAGGTCAGGTTGCTGCGGATCATCAGTCGGCTGGCTCCGGCGCTTGCGCGCCGCATCATGCGGGGGGCGTGAACCATGCGATCCCTGCTGAAGGTCATGCTGGTGCTGGCCGCCATCTTCGCCTCGACATTCGTCGTCGGGCGCTTGCTCGGCATCCTGACGGAAGAGAACGTGCGTTACTGGCTTACGGAAGCCAGCGGGGTTTCGGTCTGGTGGATCGGAGCCATCGTCGTGGCCCTGCTGTTCATTGACCTGTTCGTGGCAGTTCCCACCCTGACAGTGACCATTCTGGCCGGCTATTTCATGGGCTTCGCGGGCGGTGCATCTGCCGCCTTCCTGGGGATGATGCTCGCCGCGGTCTGCGGCTATGCCATCTGTCGCCGATATGGTGAGGGACTGATCGCGCGTCTGGTACGGGATGCCGGGAAGCGCGGGGAACTGACGGAGGCGTTTCACCGGAATGGTCCGGCAATGATCCTGCTGTCACGCGCCGCACCGATCCTTCCCGAAGTCACCGCCTGCCTGGCGGGCGCGACGCGGATGCGTTTCAGCCTGTACCTGGCCCTGTTCGCGGTCAGCACGCTGCCCTATGCAGGAATTGCCGCCTGGGCCGGTTCCATCAGCACGATCGACGACCCGCGACCCGCCATCTACGCCGCACTGCTGCTTTACGGCGTGATGTGGTCAGGCTGGGCCATCCATCGTTCGCGCCTGCGCGCGCGCAAGGCCCGTCGCGCGACCAGATAGCGGGTTGGGGGGCGGTTCGTCTTTTCAGGCCCCGCGCAATGCAGTCGTCGCGGCCAGATCCACCTCGCCCGTGTCGGTGAGTGCGACGCGATAGGTATCGCGGGCCCGGTCTCGGCTGATCCAGCCCTCCCGCACGTCCTTCTCGATCCGGGCCGGATCGCGCTCTGCCGGATCACCGTAGCCTCCGCCGCCGCAGCAGTGGGAGACGATGCTCTCCCCCGGATGCAGGGTGACCACGTCGCTGTTCTCCGTCGGTGTGACGCTGCCGTCCGTGCCCCGGATGCCCTGGAAGGCACTGCCACCGCGACCGGCGCCGCGCACACCCCTGGCGGGATTGTGGGTGCCGTCGGAGACGAAGGCCACTTCCATGTCGCCACGGGTCGGGCCGTATTCGACCAGCATGCCGGGGCCGCCCTTCTGCTTGCCCGCACCCTCCGAGTCGGTGATGAAGCGGCGTGTCTTCACCAGCATGGGGTGGCGCATCTCGTCCAGTTCGATGCTGTCCTGATAACAGAGCCCGGCATTGCCGACGTGGCCCAGCGTGATCCAGGCATCGGTGCCGGGTGCCGCCGCGCCGCCGGTCATGGCCAGGAAAAGCTGGTTGACATAGCGTTCCTTCAGCTTCGGATCATAACCTGACACGACCCCGACGGAGGCGGGCAGGATGGCCCCGGATTCGGCCATGCCGAAGCCTTCCTCCAGCTCCGCGATCGCTGCCTGAACCGAGTTGGCCACCCGGTCGGCCACATTGGTGGTGGCGACGGAGCAGCTTGTCGGATGCTCCGGGATGCCGCAGATCGCATTCTTCTTCAGGTGGATGTCGATCCGTCGGAATGCGCCGTCGTTCTTCGGCACCGACGGGTCGATGGAATTGAACACGCCGATCATCGCCGCGGTGCGGGCACAGGCCTCCGACAGGTTCAGGCCGCAGGGCAGCGCGTCCATGTTGTCGGTCAGATCCACCGCGATCCGCCCGGCGTCGGCGTCCACATTGACCGTGACATTGATCGGGATGCCGTCTTCCGGCGTGCCGGGGACCGGATCATGACGGCTGGTCCAGGATGTCGTGCCGCTGGGCATCTTCGCGATGGCATTGACCATCCGGTTCTCCGTGTAGTCGAACCACTGGCCGGTGAAGTCATGCAGCGTGTCCCAGCCGATCTCGTCGGCGAGTGAAAGCAGCTCCCGCTCCCCGATCCGGGCCGCGCCGACCATGGCCAGGTAATCGCCCCACCATTGCTCCGGCACGCGGATGCGCAGCATGCACATGCGAACGATGTCGCTGATGTTCTCGTAATTCTCCTGCACCTTCACGCCGGGGAAGATCAGCGCGCCTTCCTCGTACACATCCCGTGCATTGCCCATGTAGGTGGTGGGCTGGGAATTGCCGCAGTCAGCCTGGTGCGCCTTGGCCAGCACGGTGAAGTGATGCACGCCGTCATCGTCGATGACCGGCACGATCAGGGTATGGTCGGCAGGGTGGGAGCAGCCGTGGTAGGGCGAATTGTGCAGGAATGCGTCGCCCTTCTTCAGCTTCGGATGGAATTCCTTGATCGAGCGGGCCATCAGGTCGGGGCCGCTCAACACGTGGATCGGCAGGCTCTCCGCCGTGGCCAGCAGCCGGTCATCGGCAGTGATGATGCAGCAGGAGAAGTCGCGGGCGATGTTCAGGACGCCCGACCGGCCGGTGCGCAGCAGCGTGTTCGCCATCTTGCGCGCGATCCCCTCCAGCCGATTGTTCAGAATCGCAAGCTGGACGCCGTCGATCTGCTTCGTAGCCGCACTGTCAGCCATTTCACTACTCCCTTACCAGGCGCGCCAGCCACCATCGACGGGCAGGATCACGCCGTGAACCGATCTGGCCTCTTCCGAGGCCAGGAAGACTGCCGCACCGGCCATGTCGGCGGCGGGCAGGAAATCATCACCCGAAGGGGTGCGTTCGCGCATCTTCGCGGCCCATTCCGGGTCCGCGCGCAGATCCGCGTTCATGGGGGTCACGATATTGCCAGGCGCGATGGCATTCACGTTGATGCCGTGCGGCGCGAGTTCCAGGCAGAGTGACCTGGTCAGGTTGTTCATGCCGCCCTTGGAGGCGCAGTAGGCAGCCGACTGGGGGAAGCCGCCGATACCGGCGATGGAGCTGACATTGATGATGCGCCCCCACTTCTGCTGTTTCATGTGGCCGACAACGGCCCTGGTCAGGAAGAAGGCGCTCTTCAGGTTGGTGTCGAGCTGGCTGTCCCAGTTGGCCTCGTCCACCTCCTCGATCGGGCGGGGTTCGAAGATGCCGGCATTGTTGACCAGAATGTCCACGGGTCCGAGGCGCGCGGCAATATCCGCATGCAGCCTTTCGATCTCCGCGACCTGGCCGATGTCGGCCTGGAACGGTTCCGCCGTGCCGCCTTCGGCCCTGATCCGGGCGACGATCTCGTCGGCGGCTTCGCGGTTCCGGCGGTTGATGACCGCTACGGCAGCCCCTTCAGCGGCCATCGCCAGCGCGATCTCGGCCCCGATCCCCTGGGATCCGCCAGTCACTGCTGCAATTCGGCCTGCAAGTCGCATGAAGGAGCTCCGGAAAGAAGGGAGCCCCGCCCCGGTGATGGCCGGAGCGGGGCTCGGGTCGTGTCATCGCAGGTGGTGGATCACCGCGCGATGTAGGAGTAGCGCTTGCCGAACAGCACATCCAGCGGAACAGCTTCCGAGATGGTGAAGTCGGCGGCCACGGCAGGCTTGCCGTTGGTCGTTTCCACGATCAGGTACGGCGCACGATCCTGATGGTGCAGGATGTTCGTGAACGTCCGCGTTCCGATCAGGAACGGCTCGTCGCGGAAGGTTTCCATGGCGGCAACCACGGCGTCGGTCTCGAAGGTACCGGCCTTCTCGACAGCACGGGCCCACATCTCGATCACCAGGTAACCGGGATAGGTGTACTGGCTGTTCGGACGCTCGCCGAAGCGGGCTTCGTACTTCTTGTTGAACTCCTCGACGGCGGGACGCGGGTCATCGCCGTAGATCGACGCCTGCTCG